>CAYIUD010000001.1:0-11464 GCA_964366265.1 uncultured Pseudomonadales bacterium
CATAAATCAGGAAGGCAAGTGGATGTGAAAACCCAAAGCGGTGATAAATGGGGGTCGATATTGCAACATTACACGGGGAGTAAGTTGCACAATATTCATTTGCGACAGGTGGCGTTGGAGAAGAAAATGTCTTTATCTGAGCACGGAATCAAGAAAAACGGCAAGTTGTTTGAGTATGAAACAGAGGAGGATTTTTACAAGGCTTTGGGGATGGATTATATTCCGCCAGAGTTACGGGAAGATGTGGGAGAGATTGAGTTGGCGATGAAGCACCGGTTGCCGAGTTTAGTGGAATTGACGGATATTCGAGGCGATTTTCATTTGCATACTAACCTACCGATTGAGACGAGTCATGATATGGGAGCGAACAGTGTTAGAGAATTGGTGGCAAAAGCCGGTGGATTGGGTTATGAATATGTCGGGTTGAGTGATCACAATCCAAAATTGTTGGGGTTGAGTGAAAACAAAAGGATTGAGGTGATTAAGCGGAGAAATGAGGCTATTGATAAACAAATTAGATCAAGTGAAAATGGTGTGAAAGTTTTTAAGGGTTTGGAAGTGGATATTAGACCTGATGGAGAGTTGGCGATTTCTGATGAGAGTTTGGAATTGCTCGATTATGCGGTAGTGTCGGTGCACTCAAGTTTGGATCAAAATAAAATAGAGGCGACGAAACGAATTTTGGCGGGACTCGCCCACCCTAATGTGCGAATTTGGGGTCATCCTACCGGGAGAATACTAAATCAACGTGACGGATTGGATTATGATTGGGAAAAGGTGTTGGAATTTTGCCGAGACAATAATATTTGGGTAGAAATCAATGCTAGTCCAATGAGATTGGATCTGCCGGATGTGCTGGTAAGAGAGGCAGTGAAAATGGGAGTGAAAATTGTGATTGACACCGATTCACATGCAGTGGAACAGATGGACTCGATGAAATACGGGGTGGCGGTGGCAAGGAGAGGTTGGGCGGAGAAAAGAGATGTGATCAATACCCTACCCTTGAGTGATATGATGAAGATGGTTTAGAAATTAGGAAATAAAAACAATGATTGCTGTTTATCTTTTGGTTGGTTTAGTTGTTTTGGGGTTAATTTATTTGATTGGAACTTATAACGGCTTTGTATCGATAAAAACGCAAATTGAGGCGAGTATTCAGGAAATTGGGAATCAATTGAAACGGCAGGCAGAGGTAATCCCCAATCTGGAATCAGCGGCTAAGGGGTATTTGAAGCATGAAAAAAAGATATTTGAACAGTTGACGGATGCCAGAAAGGCTGTGGATGCGGCGGTAAAATCTGGTTCGAGTGCGGCGATTGAGAAAGCTCAGGACAAACTAGGAGCGGTGTTGCCAAAAATACAAGTGATGGTGGAGAGTAATCCAGAGATCAAAGGAGTGGAAGTGGTGACGAGGTTGATGAATGAGTTGAGAGATACGTCAGATAAGGTGATGTATGCACGGAGAACCTTGATTGATTTGACTCAGGACTTTAACCGAATGTTAGTAACTTTTCCGTCGAATATGGTGGGAAATATGTTTGGGATGAGTAAGCAAAAAGGCTTGGAGACGCCGAGTGAAGGAGAACATTTGAGAGTAAGTGAGAGGGAGATGAAATCACCGAAGGTAGATCTGGAATAATTTCATCGCACCAAAACAAAAATATTTCTCTCAGATTCACTATTAACAATTGCTTCAAATAATGTTCGTAATGTCCGATCGCGTCAAGCTTGTCGGCAAACTCACTTTTTTAAAGGTATTCAGCAGTTGTTCATTTAACCTGCCTGTCGGCGGGTAAACGTTCATCGCTTCGAGAAAATTTTTGTCTCGGTGCTTTGAGAAATCGAGAGATGTGGTTGTTGGTGTTAGAATGTGGGCATGGTGAATGTTTATGAAAGGGTGGAAGCGAACAAACGCAAAAGCTTTGTGGTGATGGTGTTTTTTGTGGTGTTTGTGGTGGCGGCGGCGTATGTTTTTTCGCAAGCTTTGGACTATGGTTTTTCGCTGGTTGGACCAGCTTTGATTGTTTCGGGGATGATGAGTCTGGGGTCATATTATTGGTCAGACAAGATTATTTTGGGATTGTCAGGGGCGAGAGAGGCAGATCGGGAAAAAGATTTTGAGTTTTACACGGTGACAGAAAATTTGGCGATGGCGGCGAGGTTGCCGAAACCGAGATTGTACGTGATTGAGGATACGGCGATGAATGCGTTTGCGACGGGTAGGGATCCTAAACATGCAGTAGTAGTGGCAACAACAGGGTTATTGAAAAAATTGGATCGGACAGAACTTGAAGGGGTGGTGGCTCATGAATTGTCTCATGTGGCCAATTACGATATTAGGCTGATGAGTATCGTGGTTATCTTGGTGGGCTTGGTGGCGTTGATGGCGGATTGGTTTTTGCGGATCAGTTTTTATGGTGGTGGGAGAAAGAGGAATAGCGATGAAAATAGTCAATTGCAAGTAGTGTTTGTGGTTTTGGGATTGGTGTTGGCGATGTTGGCGCCGTTGATTGCTAATTTGATTAAACTGGCGATATCGAGAAGGCGGGAGTTTTTGGCGGATGCAAGTGCGGCGAAACTGACCCGTTACCCCGAAGGGCTAGCGAGAGCTTTGGAAAAACTGGCTCAGGATAAGGAACCTTTGGAGGCGGCAAACAAGGCGACGGCTCATTTATATATTACTGATCCGTTGAGAAATAGGCATGATGCAATTGGGTGGTTTGCGGGTTTGTTTAACACTCACCCACCGGTTGAGGAAAGAATTAAAGCGTTGAGATCTTAAGTCGGGAAATAAAAAAGACCGACTGGGATAGTCGGTCAGTTGAAGGAATTGGGGTTATTTCATTTTGGTGCGACGGCTTAGGTCATTAAGGAGAAAAATAAATTCTTGCATTTGTTCTCGTGTGCCACTGACACGTAAGCCTAGCTTTCCATCGGAAACTTTGGTTTGAACCCCACTTTCACTAGTGTAATACTCCCCTGGTTTGGCGAGGATGTCGACGGGGTAGTCGAGATCGCCGGCGGTCATGAGTATCAAAGCGGCGCTGTAGAGGTCAAAAATGCCTTCGAATTTAGGCATGAGATTTGTCTCCTAAAAATGAACGTTAGTGGAATATAACATCTTATGGGATATATGTAAATGGGGTGGTTGGGTAAGGTGCAGTGATGTTACAATGTGGCCATGGTTGAGGGAAAGATTAAACTTGAAAAAATTGAAGAGATTGCGGATTTGGCGATGTTGCCGGTGAACAAACAGGAGAAGGATAAGTTTGTGGGGCAGTTTTCTAAAACAATTGAGGTGATGGACCAGCTGAATGAAATCAAAACCGAGGGAGTGGAGCCGACGGCTCAGGTAACAGGACTGACAAATGTTTGGCGAGAGGACGAAATTGATGAGGCTAGAGTGTTAGCGCAGGAGGAGGCTTTGTCTCAGGCAAGGAAGACATATAAGGGTTATTTTGTAGTTGATCGGTTAATCGAATGAATTTACACGAATTAAGTATTAGCGAAATTCATGAGGGATATCGGTTGGGTAAGTTTTCTTGTGTGGAGTTGGTAACGCATTTATTAGAACGAATTGATAAATATAATCCCAAACTGAATATTTTTTTGGCGATGAATGAAAAGGTGATGGAAGAGGCGATGGAAATTGATGAGCAAATGGCGATTAAGGGAATTGATCGGCCCTTACTAGGGATTCCGGTGGCGGTGAAAGATAATTTTTTGACTAAAGGAATGGTGACAACAGCGGCTTCGAAAGTATTGGAAAATTATCAGCCTCATTATGAATCGACAGTAACAGAGAGATTGAAAGCGGCGGGGGCAATTTTGCTTGGAAAAACAAATATGGATGCCTTTGCCCACGGAAGCAGTACCGAGACGAGTGATTTTGGGGCGAGTCTTAATCCTTGGAATGTTTCTCATTTACCGGGTGGATCTTCGGGTGGATCAGCGGCGGCGGTGGCGGCTCAGATGGTGCCGGTGGCGATTGGAAGTGAGACGGCAGGATCGGTTCGTCAACCGGCGGCGTGGTGTGGGGTGGTGGGAATGAAACCAACTTACGGTCGGGTGAGTCGTTATGGGGTGGTGGCGATGGCATCTTCGACTGACAGTCCGGGAGTGTTGGCACGAAATTTGAATGATGCGGCGTTGGTGTTGTCGGTGATGGCAGGAAAAGATGAAAAGGATGCGACTAGCTCCCCTACTCCGGTTAAAGATTATGTTTTGAAAAAGGATCTTAAGGGAATGAGAATTGGGTTGGTCAAAGAATATTTGGTTGAAGGAGTGGATGAGCGAGTGAAAACTTTGATTAAAGAAGCGGCAGAGAAAATGAAAGAATTAGGAGCAAAAGTGAATGAGGTAAGTCTGATGGATCCGAAGTATGCGATTGGGGTTTATACGATTGTTCAGCGTTCTGAAGTGAGTTCAAATTTGGCCAGGTATGACGGAATTAGATATGGTAATAGTCGAGAGGTGTTTAATGAAGAAAACAAACGGCGGATTATGCTGGGAACTTATGTGCTTTCCTCCGGATATTATGAGGCTTATTACAAGAAAGCTCAGCAGGTAAGAACAGTGATTGTGAAAGAGTTTGAAAAGGTTTTCGCTGATTATGATTTGTTGATTGGACCAGTGTCACCTGGGCCGGCGTTGAAAATGGGAGCTTCTAAAGATCAGCCAATGTTTGGAGAGATTGAGGATCGGTTGGTAGAGGCGAGTTCGATTGCCGGTTTGCCAGGAGTGTCAGTGCCTTGTGGTTTTGTGGATGGACTGCCAATTGGTTTGCAAATTACAGGAAAACAGTTTGAAGAAGAAAAGGTGATGAGTGTGGCTAAGAGCTACCAAGAGAATACTGATTATCAAAAATTTCCAAAACTAGATGAGTGAACTAGAAATTACCCCGATTATTGGAGTAGAGGTTCATGTGGAACTGGAAACAAAGTCGAAAATGTTTTGCGGTTGTCCGGCTTGGCATTTTGACACCAAGCCAAATAGTCAAACTTGTCCGGTGTGTTTGGGATTGCCTGGGGCTTTGCCAGTGCCGAACAAAGCGGCAATTGAACAAACGATAATGATTGGGTTGGCTTTGGGGTGTGAAGTTGCAGATGAAAGTAAGTTTGACCGGAAGAATTATTTTTATCCGGATTTACCTAAGGGTTATCAAATTAGTCAGTACGATCAGCCGCTGTGCAGTGAGGGTGAACTGAAATTGGCTTCGGGTAAAGTGGTGGGGATTGAGAGGGTTCATTTGGAAGAAGACACTGGCAAATTACAACACGCTGAGGTGGAAGGAAGAAAAGTAAGTTTGGTAGATTTTAATCGGAGTGGAGTGCCTTTGGTGGAGATTGTGAGTAAGCCAGATTTGGCGAGTGCTGAGGAGGCAAAAGAGTATTTGAAAAAGTTAAAACAAGTGATTGTTTGGTTGGGAGTATCTAAGGCGGATATGGAAAAAGGACAGATGAGATTGGAACCAACGGTAAACGTAAAGATCAAGAAAAATGATACGGTTTATTACACGCCTTTAGTTGAAGTAAAAAATATCAATTCCTTTAATTTTGCGGCTCAGGCAATTGAATATGAAGTAGAAAGGCAGGTGGAGGAATGGGAGGAGACGGGAGTAGTAAAAAATAAAGGGAACAAGACAACCAGAGGTTATGACAGTGTCAAGAAAGTGACTTTTGTGCAAAGAAGAAAGGAAGAAGCGAAT
Source organism: uncultured Pseudomonadales bacterium (assembly GCA_964366265.1). GTDB lineage: Bacteria > Patescibacteriota > Microgenomatia > UBA1400 > Chazhemtobacteraceae > CAYIUD01. The sequence continues at coordinate 5,708 of CAYIUD010000001.1, forward strand.
GATTATCGTTATTTTCCAGAACCAGATATTCCTCCGTTGCTATTCGGTAATGATCAAATAGCGGGGCTCAGGAAAAAAATGCCGGAGTTGCCGGAGGAAATGAAGAAGAAAATGCTTGAGGTTGGAGTACGAAATGATTATGCGGAGATTCTTTTGGATGATAAACAAAGGTTACTGAAAGTTTTGGAAATGGTGGAACGAGGGGTTGAAGAAAAGGTTGAGGTAAATAAATTGGTGGGAATGGTAATCAATAAAAATCTGGTTGATTTTGAAATAGAAAAAGTGATTGAGGAGGTGAAGAAAGAGTCTAGTAAGGTATTTGCAAGTGAGGGACAAACAAAAGAATGGATTATAAAGGCGATCAGGGAGAATCCGCAGGCGGTCGTTGATTATGCGAAAGGAAAAGGAACTGCAGTTAAATTTTTGATGGGGCAGGTGATGAGATTGGGTAAGGGTCAGGTTGATCCGAAAAATTTAGAAGAGAAGATGTTAGAGCAGTTGCGGGGTTAGTAGAGTACCTTTAAGATAGCTTCATGAGAAAACAGTTTGTTCATCTGCATGTCCATAGTGAGTTTTCTCTGCTTGATGGTCTAAGCAAGATTAAAGGGTTGGTAAAGAAAGCAAAGGAATTTGAGTCCCCTGCTCTGGCGTTGACAGATCATGGAGTAATGCATGGGGCGATTCCGTTTTATAAGAAGGCTTTGGAGGAAGGGGTTAAACCTATTATAGGTTGTGAAATATACATGTCGGCGGAAAATCATCTGGAGAAAAAACGCAAAGATGCATTTCATTTGACGGTTTGGGCAAAGGACTTTGAAGGGTACCAGAATCTGATGAAGATTGTGACGGTAGGCCAGATTGACGGGTTTTACTACAGGCCGAGAGTTGATCCGGAGATTTTGGCAAAGTACAGTAAAGGTCTGATGGCGAGTTCGGGTTGTCCGGCTGGTTTGATTCAGAATCATTTACGGGATGGTTCTTATGAAGAGGCATTAAAGACGACTGAAATGATGGTGGATATTTTTGGCAAGGATGATTTTTATCTTGAGTTACAGAGGCATGATTTTGCTGGATTTGCCGAAGCCGAGGGAGTGCCAGAGAAAGTACGAGGCGATTTGCGTAAGTGGGGTCAAGAACAAAAAGAAGCAGAAAAAGGCTTGTTAAGGATTAGTCGAGAGTTGGGTTTGCCAGTGATTGCGACTAATGATGTTCATTATGTGGAGAAAGAAGATGCGGTGGCTCAGGACGCGATTGTGTGTATTCAAACGGGGAAAAATATAAGCGACATTGAGCGGATGAGATATTTGGATACGCCGACTTTTTATATGAAGTCGCCAGAAGAAATGAGTGAGATTTTTATGGATTTACCGGAGGCAATAGAAAATACAGTTAAGTTGGCGGGGAAGGTGGATATTCAGATAAAAATTGGTGAGTGGTATTTCCCTAAATTTGATTTACCGGAGAAGAAGACACCGGGAGAGGCGTTGCGAGATAGAGCTTATGAAGGAGCAAGAAAATTGTATTTGGATTTTGATAGAAATGAGGAACTTAAGAAACGATTGGAATTTGAGTTAGAGGTGATTGAGACGAAGGGTTACTCGCCGTATTTCTTGATTTATGAGGATATGACTAAACACGCTCGGGAAACGGGAATTTATATCAATACTAGAGGTTCAGCGGCAGGTTCATTGGTATCCTACTGTTGCGGAATTACGACAGTTGATCCAATTCGTTACCAGTTGCCGTTTGAGAGATTTTTGAACCCTTTTCGACCGTCACCGCCGGATATTGACTTGGATATCTCTGATGATCGAAGGGATGAAATGATTGGATATCTTAAAAAGAGATATGGTGAGGAGAAGGTGGCACAGATTTGTACTTTTGGAACGATGCAAGCAAGGGCGGCGGTACGAGATGTCGGTCGGGTGATGGGTCTCCCCTACTCGATACCTGATCGAATTGCCAAAATTATTCCTCAGGGTTCTCAGGGTTTTCCGATGTTTTTGGAACGGGCTTTGAAAGAGTCAAAGGAACTGAAAGCGGCCTATGATAGTGAGCCGGAGACGAGAAGATTGATTGATTTGGCGAAAAAGGTAGAGGGAAATGCGAGACATCTTTCGGTTCATGCGGCGGGGGTGGTGGTGTCGCCGGCGGAGTTGACGGATTTTACGCCCTTGCAAAAAGAACCTGGTGGCGGAGATAAGATCATCACCCAGTACGAGATGCACGCGTGTGAGGATGTCGGTTTGGTAAAGATGGACATTTTAGGGATCCGCAACTTGTCGATAATGGCGGATGGAATCAAGTTGATTGAGAAGTTGAGAGGAGTAAAGATTGATGTTTATACGATTCCTTTGGATGATAAAAAAACTTTTGAAATGTTAGCTCGGGGGGAGACATTTGGGGTGTTTCAGATGGCAAGTTCGGGAATGACGAGGTATTTGATGGAATTGGAACCGACACGGGTAGAAGACTTGATGATTATGGTGGCTTTGTATCGACCAGGACCAATGAGTAACATTCCGGAGTATATTGCCCGGAAGAAGGGGGCAAAACCAGTGACTTATTATCATCCGAAAATGCAGTCTTTTTTAAAACCGTCTTTTGGGGTGTTGGTTTATCAGGATGACTTGTTATCAACGGCTTTGGAGTTGGCGGGTTATAGTTGGGAGACAGTTGATAAGTTCCGTAAAGCGGTGGGTAAAAAGATCCCGGAAGAGATGGCGAAACAGCACGTGATTTTTGTTGATGGGTGTATGAAATATTCGGAAATGAGTAAGGAGGCGGCGGAGGGATTATGGAACTTGTTTGAGCCATTCCAAGGCTATGGGTTTAATAAAGCCCACGCGGCTTCCTATGGGATGGTGAGTTACTGGACGGCTTATTTGAAAGCAAACTATCAAGTTGAGTATATGGCGGCCTTGTTGTCGGCGGAGGCGAGTAATACTGATAAGTTGGTAGAAGCGATTGCTGAGTGTGATCGGATGAAACTCAGAATTTTGCCGCCAGATGTGAATGAGTCTTTGACGGGGTTTACGGTAGTGGGTGAAGCAATTAGATTTGGTTTGGGAGCAATCAAAAATGTGGGTGAAGCGGCAGTGACGGCGATATTGGAAGAAAGAGAAAAAGGAAGTTTTAAGAATTTAAGTGATTTTTGTACTCGGACCGATACTAGAAGAGTGAATAAAAAAGTCTTGGAAAGTTTGATAAAGGCGGGGGCGTTTGACGCTTTTGGTAATCGGGCGGCCTTGATGGCTGGTTTAGATGGAGTTCGGGGGAAAGCAGTGGTGACGCAAAAGAAAAAAGGAGAGGGACAGGAAAGTTTGTTTGGAGGAGCTGAAGATGTTTTTGCGACAGAAGATAAGTTACCAAATGTGCCAGAGTGGCCCTTGCGGGAAAAATTGAAAAATGAAAAAGATTTATTAGGTTTTTATTTGAGTGATAACCCGGTTAAAGGAGTAATGATGAGGGTGGAGAACAGAATTAGCCATCGGATCAATCAGTTGGAAGATCATCATATTGGTCAGACGGTGACTTTGGCAGGGCTGATATCGCGGGTGAAACAGGTCTATACAAAAAAAGGCAATAATGCGATGGCGTTTGCGCGATTGGAGGATGATACCGGTGGAATTGATATGGTGATTTTCCCTAAACTTTATGAGGAGACAAAGGAGTTGTGGGAGGTAGATAAATCGGTGTTGATTAAAGGGAAATTGGATTCGCGGGAGGAAAATTTGAATTTGGTGGTGAACGAAGTGGAATATGTTGATGCGAGTAGGGAGGTTGAGGGGGTAAAGCAAGTCGAAATTCCGAGAGGGACGGATAAAGAGGTGTTGGTAAAAATAAGTGGGTTGTTGAAGGCCAATCCTGGGAGTGATCGGGTGCAGATTTTGATTCCAAATGGGGGCGGGCCGAAAGTGATCGATTTGCCATACGGAGTGGGCTTTAGCGACAAACTTGACAGGGAGATTAAGGGGTTGCTAGAGTGAGTTCTTGATATGGAAAAAGGGAGGAGAGTAGAGATTGAAAGATTACCGGCCTATGTAAAGATGGTAGGTGATAAGTTGGAGGTGGTTGGAAAGGTTGAAGAGGGGGAGAGGGGCCTCTATGATGAGGTTTATGATCACGGTTTTTTATGTGAATCATTGAAGGATGAGGTTTCTTTGGAGGATAGGTGGGATCCGGAGAATTTTTTTTCGGCCCAATCAATGTTGGAAGTGAGTGAGATAGTTCTGGAAAGCGGAGGCTTGCCTCGTAATGCAGAGGATAGTTTTGGATACCAGCAGTGTATTTATGATGTTATTTGTCGGGGAACCGATCGATTACTTAGGGAAATAAGGCCAAGCGAGATGGTGTTGTATCCGCCATTGAATGGCGGGGAGAGTATCGCGGCGATGATGTGGTCAAATTTGCGGGAGCGAGGCTATAGGAATTTTGGAGCGGAACAGATAGCCCATTTTGAGTTGAAGCGGATACATATGGAAGATGGGAGATTTTTGGTGGGAGCGAGATATCATTATATGCCGGAAAACAATGGGAGAGTGACGGTAATTGCTGATGATTGCATGGCGACTGATGCGAGTGTGACTTCTATTTTGGAGAAACTTGGTAGGCCTGGTGAGGTAAAGGTGCTGGTGGCGACGGCTTCACAGAGGTCAGCAGAAACGGTCTTGGATCGGTATGGAATACCGGTGATAGCGGGTAGTTATGTTTATAAAGTGGCGGCCAATGGCTATCTGATGCGAACCGAGCAAGAAGGTTTTCCGTCGGGTAGTTATTATGTGAGTGATATGGGTAGATGGTTGAAGGAATTGCCAGGTGAATTTGATGATGAGGCGCCTTGGAATAGGATGCGGAAGCAGTTGCGAGAGGAGTGGGCGGCGTTGGAATAGATTTTAAATATGACTTTAATGGAAACAGAAAGATTTTTCGCGGAGTTGAATAATGATGAGAGATGGAAGATAAATGGGGAATGGCGGGGTAAAGATTTGATTTCAGTAGAACAGCTGGCAGAGGCAGACGTGGCTCAAGTGTTGGAAACGGCGGATTTTTTGGAAGGAATGACGAGGATTGAGAGAAAGTCGATTTTGGCAGATAAGAGGATCGCGGTATTGTTTTATCAGCCGAGTACCCGAACTTATGGTTCTTTTGTGGTGGCGGCGCAGGATTTGGGGGCGAATGTTTTGGGAGTACACGGAATGATGGCGTATTCTTCGGCAGTGAAAGGTGAAACTTTGGAGGATACGATGAAGACAATTGAAGCAATGGGAATGGATTTGGTGGTGGCGAGGCATCCTGATGACGATTCAGGGTTGAAGGCGGCAAGGGCTATTGAGGTGCCGGTGATAAGCGGGGGGGCAGGTAAGTTGGAGCATCCAACCCAAGCTTTGTTGGATGTGAGGACAATCTTGAAAGAGACAGGCAAGGATCCTAAAGAAATTAAAGTGGCGTTTGTGGGTGATTTAAAATATGGAAGGACAGTTCATTCGTTATCAAAACTGATGGCGATTATGGGGAGTAAGCAGATGATAATGGTGGCGACAGATGAGGTGAAGATGCCGAGGGGTTTGGTTGAATGGTTGATGGGAAAAGGAGTCGAGGTTTATGAGACGGGAAATTTGCGAGAAGTGGTTGGGGAGGCGGATGTGATTTATGATACGCGAGTACAGAAAGAGTGGTTTGGTGATGAGAGTGAATATGAGCGAGTGAGGCAGGCGATGCAGATTACCCCAGAGACAATGAAATTGGTTAGGCCAG
>CAYIUD010000001.1:11474-20837 GCA_964366265.1 uncultured Pseudomonadales bacterium
GGGTTGATGAGATAACAACAGAGGTTGATAAGGATCCGCGGGCGGCTTATTTCCGTCAAGTGGCTCAAGGAGTTTGGGTGAGAGGAGCATTGATGACGTTGATTTTGAGTAATAAGTAGTTATGAGTAAACTCGAACTGCAAGCAATCAATGCACATGTGCATTTACGTGATTTTGGGGAAAATTACAAAGAGACGATTAAGAGTGGAACAAAAGCGGCTTTAGCTGGTGGATTTGTGGCTGTGCTGGATATGCCCAATAATCAGCCTCCAGTTTTGGATTTGGAAAGATTGGAAAAAAAGATAGCTTGGGCTAAGGAAAATGCCCTTTGTCATTATGGTGCGTATGTTGCAGGGACAAGAGAGTTGAGACAAATTGGTGAATGTAGCCTTAGGGCTTGTGGATTAAAGATCTATATGGATGCCACTCACGGACAGTTGCTAACCAGAGATTTGGAAACTTTGAATAGATTGTTTGAAAGTTGGCCAAGACACAAACCTATTTGTGTTCATGCCGAAGATATGTCGGTGGCGGCGGCTATAGGATTGGCGGAGGTCTATAACAAATCTTTGCATATATGTCATGTGAGTACAGAAGAAGAAATTTTGCTGATCAGAAGGGCCAAAGAGTTAGGAACCAGAGTGACGTGTGAAGTGACACCTCATCATTTGTTATTGAATGATGAGGATGCGTTGAGACTTGGTGCTTTTGGCTATGTGAAACCAATACTCAAACCAAAAAGTGACGTCAGTGCTTTGTGGAAAAATTTAGAGGTAATAGATTGTTTGGTAGATGATCACGCGCCACATACCGATGAGGAGAAGCGTTCAGATGTTCCTCCGCCAGGATTACCTGGTTTAGAGACGACTTTGCCGTTGATGTTGAGTGCTGTTGCGGAGAGGAGGTTAAGTTTGGAAAAGATGCTGGATATGGTGTGGTTTAAACCAAAGCAGATATTTGGGATTGGAGAACTAGCGGGTAGCTATTGCGTTATCGATCTGGAGGAGAGTTATTTTGTTGAAGAGATTGAGTTTCAGACAAAGGTGGCTTGGTCACCATATAGTGGTCATCGATTGACTGGTAGGGTTAGACAGGCATTTGTTGCGGGTGAGAAAGTATATGAGGATGGGAAGTTTATTAAGGCAAAGCCTAAAATATCAATAATTAGTTGATGGCATGAAAAAAGTTGAGGCTTACCAAAGGTATGTTTGGCCCTTGTTGGAGATGTTGCCTGCTAATAAGACCCATGAACTTGGGTTGGAGTTGATGCAAGCATGGCAAAAACATCCTTGGATGCTGGAGATGGTAGAGAGGTTGCTAGATAAAGATTTCACGAGCGATAAATTGGAAGTAGTATTTGGCGGAATGGTATTCGAAAATCCAATAGTCTTGGCTGCTGGGTTTGATAAAGACGGGAAAGTGGTGAGGGCAATAGAAGCCTTGAATTTTGGGGGGATGGAAGTGGGAAGTGTGTTAGCTAAACCACAAAGAGGGAATGAATGGCCCAATATTTTTCGTCCAGAAAAAGGCAGTTTGTTAAATCGAATGGGATTTCCGAGTGAGGGAGTTGGTGCGGTGAAACAACACTTAATGGAAATAGGGAAAGCAACTAAACCCTTAGGAATTAATGTAGGGATCAATAAAGGGGAGTTGTTAAGTGATATCCCGAGGGCTTATGGTAGTGTGGTCAGTGAACTGTTTTCATATGGGGATTTTTTTGTGCTGAACTTTAGTTCTCCTAATACTGCAAATCTTCGTGATATACAGAGAGATCAAATGATGATCGCTGACATTGTTAGTGAAGTGTTTGGGGTGATGATAGAAAAAGGTGAAAGAAAACCAATGTATATCAAGATTTCTCCAGATGAGAGTCAAGAAACACTTGCCGGTTTAATAAAAGTGATCAGAGAAACGGGAGTAAAAGGTTTGGTAGTGGCAAATACGTCGAATAATGAGGCAATTAAGGAGGGATTTGGAGGGAAATGGAAAGGTGAAGCTGGTGGAGTGAGTGGAAAGGCAATACGGGAGATCAATACTAGAGCGGTTAGAGAGATAAAGATTATTTCTGGAGGTGAAATTGAGATAGCCGCGTGTGGAGGTATTTATGATGTAGACAGCGCAGTGGAAAAAATTAAGGTGGGGGCAACAATTTTAGAAGTTTATACGGGTTTTATTTATGGAGGGCCATTTTTTGCTAATTGGTTAAATGCAGGGTTATTGGCTTATATGGAGCATGAGGGGATTAGTAATTTGTCAGAGATAAAATAATTTTGAGAGAAAAAGTGGAATAAGCGGAAACACGTGTTAAGTCTTGATTCTTTGCTATACTGGATCTCCAGTTAGCCCTCTGCAGGTGGGCAGATAATTAACTGGTTTTTTTGTGAAAACTAAATTTATTTTTACAATTGGAGGGGTGTTGTCCGGTTTGGGAAAGGGAATAACGACGGCGTCGTTGGGTTTGTTGTTAAAACAGAAGGGGTTTTTGGTGACAGCGGTGAAAATTGACCCTTATGTGAGTATTGACGCGGGAACGATGCGGCCGGCAGAGCACGGAGAAACGTTTGTGACGGCTGACGGTGGGGAGATTGACCAGGACTTGGGAAATTATGAACGATATTTGGGAGTGGACTTGAGTAAGGATAATAACATCACGACGGGAAAGGTGTTTATGGCGGTGATCGAGAATGAGCGAGCATTTGTCTATCAAGGTAGGGATGCCGAGATGTTTCCGGATGTGATTGACGAGATCAAGAAGAAGATTTATGAGCGAGCGAAGGGATTTGATTTTTGTTTGGTAGAGATAGGAGGGACAACTGGGGATCTGGAAAATTTGCCGTTTTTGCACGCGGCGAGAGAGATCGGGAGGGAAAATAAAGCGGCATATATTATGGTGACTTATCTTCCCTACTTGCGAAACGTGGGGGAATTAAAGACCAAGCCGACCCAGCACGCGGTAGCGGCATTAAGAAGTGTGGGAATTTTTCCAGATGTGATTGTGACCCGCAATGAGGTGCCTTTGGATGAGCCGAGGATAGAGACAATCGCTAAACGGTGTTTTGTGAGTAGGGAGGGAATTATTGATAACCCAGATACGGATAATATTTACGAAATTCCGCTGGTGTTTGAGCGGGAAAAAATCGCTGATTTGATTATGCGGAAGTTGAGGATGAAATTACGGAAGACGGATTTGCGGGAATGGAAAAAGCTGGTAAGGAACTTGGCGAAGCCGAAAAAGACAGTTCGGGTGGGAATGGTGGGAAAGTATTTTAAACATGGGGCGGATAATCATCGGGATGTATATATTTCGGTGTATGAGGCGTTGAGACATGCGTCGGGGAAGTTGGCAATAGGAGTGGAGGTGGTGCTAATAAATTCGGAGGAAGTGGAGGGAAGTAAGAATCCGGATAGGTTGTTGGATAGCCTCAAACTAGATGGTTTGATTGTTCCTCAGGGTTGGGGAAGGCGGGGGGTTGAGGGAATCTTGCTGGGAGTGAGGTATGCGAGAGAACGGAAGCTCCCCTATCTGGGCTTATGTTTTGGGATGCAGATGGCGGTGATTGAATTTGCCCGAAATGTGGTGAATTTGAAGGGAGCAAATTCGAGTGAGGTTAATGGTAAAACCAAATATCCAGTGATCCATATTATGGCGGAGCAGAAGGAGTATTTGAAAAAGAGACAGTATGGAGGAACAATTAGGTTGGGTGATTGGCCGTGTAAGTTGAAAGAAGGGTCAGTTATCTGGAAGGCCTATGGTGGTCGGGACAGAAATAAAAAAATGGAGGTGATAGCGGAGAGACACAGGCATCGGTATGAGTTTAATAACTTATTTAGGAGGCAGCTTGAGGAAAAGGGATTAGTGATTTCCGGGGAATCGCCTGACGGGAAATTGGTGGAAGCAATTGAGTTACCAAGAGAAATACATCCATTTTTTGTGGGGACACAGTTCCATCCGGAGTACAAGTCGAGGCCACTTGATCCTCACCCACTTTTTGTGGAGCTCGTTCGGGCTTGCCTGCCGCCAAGTAAACCTTCCTAGCCGGGGCGAGGCAGGCTTGTGTCTTAGTGGGTTTTTTGGTACAATTTGGCCTTGTTATAAGATCCTATTTGTTAGATATGGCGAATATTTTGAATTGGAGAGACCAAGTTAAATTTTCTTCCGGTGACACAGTTCGTGTTCACCAGATAGTGAAGGAAGGTGATAAGACCAGAACTCAGATTTTTGAGGGGATTGTTTTGCAGATTCGTGGTCATAAAGGACTTAAATCTTTTACGGTGAGGAAAATTGCGACAGGTGGGATTGGGGTGGAAAAGATTTTTCCGGAGGTGACGCCGGCAGTGACCAAAATTGAAGTGATCAAAAGAGGGAAAGTTCGTCGGGCTAATTTGAGCTATCTTCGTTCCAGATTGGGTAAAAAGGCGATTCGGGTTAAGGATAGATTTGTTAAGATTGAGGTGGCCGGAGAAGTTGAAGTAAATGAGACGGATGAGGCGGAACAAGCAGTAATCAAGAAGAGGGCGGAAAGAGTGTTGAAACCAGCTAAGTCTAAAAAAGAGGGTAAAGTGGCAACAACTGAGAAGAAGAAAAAGACTAAGAAAAAGAAGATTGAGAGAAAAGAACGTCATTTCCAGAGGTAAAAAATCCCGTTTTGGCCAGTGAAATGGTAAAATATGCTGGTGTTAGTGTGGGTAGTATGGGTCTATAGCTCAGCCTGGTTAGAGCACCTGCCTTTTAAGCAGGGTGTCGTGGGTTCGAATCCCACTGGACCCACCACGTAAAGACCAGCTATGCTGGTCACGTGGTGAACCAAATGTATTTCGTCTATCTCTTAGAAAGTGAATTGGATAAGACTTGGTACATCGGGTTCACACCTTCTAGCCCTTTTAATAGACTTTTAGCTCATAATTCTGGAGAAGTTTACTATTCGAAAAGAAAGAAGCCTTGGAAGTTAGTTTATTTTGAAGCATATCTAACTCAAGAGGACGCAACCAATCGAGAAAAATTTCTAAAAAGTGGAGCAGGACATTCATTCCTAAAGAAACAACTAAAAGTCTATCTGGCTTGCCATGTGCGAACAGAGTGAGCTATACATGGCCCCTTCGTCTATCGGTTAGGACAGTTGGTTTTCATCCAACCAAGAGCGGTTCGACTCCGCTAGGGGTCACCTCAAAGGTTTTTTTCTCTAATGCGGTTCCTCTCGCCCATGCGCCGCCAAACGCATGGAGCGACGCGAAGGGCAATTTGAATTCGATATTGATTTTTCTTTGATCTAAAAAGAAGTTCGAACCAACCTTTTGCAACAACTCCTTGAGTTGGTGATTTGTATTTTCTTTGCGCGCGATTTTTTGCGCCTGCAGGGCGCAATCTATGAACTCTGAAAAAGGTTCAAACCAAGATATTGTCTTGTTGTTGATATGCTCCAATTTTTCCTCCAGTCTTTTCTTCTCGTCAAACATTTCATTTTGTTTCTTCTTGTATTTGTCAGCTGCCAGGTTTTGATCAAGATACAAGTCAAGAAGACGATCAGCTTTAGTTTCGTTTTCTTTGAGTTGGTTTAAGAGTAGAGATTTTTGGTCACTAAGAGTTTTCTCTTCTTTACTGGCCTCCGCTATGGCGTGATTGCGCCAAGCCTTGGCTACTGAAGGGGGAAGACTAATACTACTGGCAATATCTTTAAGCTGGGTAATTAATTTGTCTTCAGCGAGGAAAGGCTGTGGACATTTGCCGAGGCGTTTGGTGCAGTGGTAGTAGACATAGCGGACAGTACGGTGGGTACGTTTGTAATGCTTGATTTGTTGTTCGGCAGTGACATACGCACCGCATTGCTTGCACTTGATTAGGCCAGTAAAAGTAAAATTGTGACCAAATTTCTTGGGCTTACTCTTAAACCTGACTTGATCTTGAACTTTGGTGAACAAGCTTTTGGAAATGAAGATTTCATGTTTGCCTTGGTATTTCTCTCCAGCCATAGTCATGACACCGATGTAGAAGGGGTTGGTAAGAAGATTGTGAATACGAGTGACTTTGAAAGGCTTGCTACTCTTCTGGGTCAAACCTTTCTCTTCAAGAAACTTGGTGACATCGGTGTATGACTTTCCACCTTTGGCAAACATTTCAAAAGCTTGTTTAACAACAATTGATTCCTTCTTGTTTACCTTGATTGTTCTGGTTTGAAAATCGTTAAGGTATCCAAGTGGTGCTTTACCAGGCCAGACTCCAATGCGGAGCTTTTGGCGCATTCCACGGGCGACATTCTCGGAGAGATTGTCCACGTAATACTTAGATTGCCCAAAAGCGATATTTAACATGAACTTGCCTTGGGGAGTATTTTCAAACCAGAATGTAGGGAACTTAAGGTTTTGGAGTTTGCCAGAATCCAACATATATATGATTCTTCCTCCGTCAATACTGTTTCTAGCAAGACGGTCAGGATGCCAGGCAAGAAGACCATTGGCTACTCCTTTGTCTACCAGCTTCATTACTTCCTCAAACAAGGGTCTACCTGGCACCTTAGCAGTCTTGCTCTCGGTAATCCACTTAACAATCTCAAGATTCTCTCTTCTGGCAAACTCCTTAAGTTCTGCTACTTGGGAATCAATTGACAAAACCTGCTTGTCTTTTTCATCAGTACTTTTCCTACAGTATGCAATGTATCTAGTCATACCTTTATTAAACCAAATATATCCCAAAACTTGTATCAAGTTTTGATCCACTTTCCAATTTTTTCGTTTTCTTTTCTTCTTTTTAGATCCGAATTCAAATTGCCCTTCGCGTCGCTCCATGCGTTTGGCGGCGCATGGGCGAGAGGAACCGCATTAGAGAAAAAAACCTTTGAGGTGAACTATTTGGACCATGTTCTAACGTATTTTAGAGAAAACCATTGAAAAAGGAGCTCGCCGCTGGCTCAGCGCCCCCCTCCGCTGATGCCACGCGGCTCGCACCAAAAGGTTGGATCGAAACGGTCATGTCCAAGACATGACAAAAGAAAACGAAAAAATTGTGGCTAAAATATATGGGGTGGTATAATCTCTCAAAGCGTAAATCATCATATTGTGTTCTCTTCCATAATGATGCCAAATCCGATGAATCAATATCCAAGGTTTCTGAAGCTATGTCTTAATCATAATTATCGAGAAATAAAGTTCTCTGGGTTTAGTTTAAATTCTTGCTTATAAAAGCATTAACAAGTTTTGATATTACCTTTGGGTTTCTGTTTTCCCGAATATGTTTAACGGCATTTATTCTCATTCGTTGTAACCTGTCAGTGTTATTTGAAAGATATTTGATTTTGTCAACAAAATCTGACCTGTTCTCACAAATAAATCCATTGTACCCATCAATAATTAATTCTTGGATTTGACCTACTTTAGTTGTCAAAACAACCAAGCCTCTTTTCATAGCATCAAAGGCTGGTATCGGACCACCTTCCTGAAACGATGTACACAGATATATGCAATGTGAGTCCAAAAGATCAAGGTATTCATTCTCTGGTAGAACTTCCCTTCCCTTCTTAAAAGTAAATTTGATTGCTTTCGTGGCAGAACATTCTTTTTCAACGAACTTCATTAAGTCAAAGTTCTTTCTTGGGTAGTCTTCAAAAACTGAGATTACGCCAATCTCACTCGTCTTAATTTGGTCAATATTTCTTATTGGTAAGAGACTAGAAGTCGGGATAAGCGAGCTATTAATTTTTAAGTTGTTCAGTATATTTTTTAGTTCCACTGAAGCGGTAACAACCTTGTATGCGCCTCTCAGTAAATCTAGTCTTTCGGATATTGGAGATTTTTCTTTCCAATCGGGTACTTGCGGAAAAAGCTCTAATGGGTCATGCACGGTCAGTATCGTTTTATTTAAATCGTGTGGTAACTTAAGGTACATAAGAGAATAGCCATACCAAACATAGTCATATGTGTAAACTTCATTCTTGTCTATCTGATGATAATTTTTCATGATCACTTCCGCAGAATGGATATCAGAAAACCACAACTTTCCAACATTATGAATCGCCCAATCATCGCTATTGTGTAGATATAGTATTTTAATCATTCTTTCCCCAAGAACTAGCAACTTTTTTGATCAAAACATTATCAATAACAAGAAGATCGATATCTTCATTCAAAAAAGTTTCTATTGCATCCCTAGGACTCTCAACAATAGGTTGTCCAGCTACATTAAAGGAAGTATTAAGCAATATTGGATATCCAGTATGACTCTTCATGGCCATGAGCAGCTTATAAAAACGTTCATTAGATTTACGATCTACTGTCTGAATTCTGCTTGAGCCATCAATATGTATTATCGAAGGCAACTTATCTCTAAAAGGCTTTTTTAAGTAAACAGCAAACAACATATAAGGACTTTTACCTGAAAATTCAAAGTAGTTTTGTACCTCATCTTCAGTAATTGCAGCCGCAAAAGGTCTAAACATTTCTCGGTGTTTAACTCGAGCATTAATAATCTCTTTTATTTTGGGGTTTGATGGATCAGCCAACATGCTTCTATGCCCTAGTGCTCTCGGACCGTATTCCGAACCACCTTGAAACCAACCCACAATCTTCCCCTCAGCAATCTCCTTAGCGACCACTTCTTCGATATCTTCATGAACAGACCAGTCCAAATTTGATCTTTTCTCCAATTCGTCTGTGACCACCTTGTGACGATATGTTCTTCCTAGAAAAGTGTGGCCAGTTGGATGCCTTTCACTTCCTTTTAGTAGTGAATAATATCCATATAAAGCGGCACCCAAAGCTTGCCCGTCATCGGATGCAGCTGGTTGGATAAAGTAGTCTTTGATCTTTAAAGTATCAATGATCTTAGAGTTGGCAACACAATTTAAAGCTACTCCTCCTGCCATGCACAGATTTTCTTGTTTGTACTTCTTCATGAGGTTACCGATGAAATAGATTTCCGTGTCTTCGAGAAACTTTTGATAATGGGCAGCAGCATCCGCCCACCAACCTCTGACATCGACAGAGTTGTCGTGGAAATCTGGCAATGGCTCAACTTCTAATAACCTATCTAATTCAGGTACAAAAGTTATTTTGTCTAAATATAAATTCCCTTCATTGTCTAATTTTCCAAGCGGCCTGTCGGCGAATCTTTTGGGATCACCGAAAGAAGCGAGTGCCATCGTCTTTCCAGCCTGTCCAAATCTAAAGCCTAGCTTGTAAGTTAAATCTTCGTATTTGCGACCTAGGCTAAGCTGAGGGTTACCGAGAAATGTTTTAGGCTTGTCTCCGCTGCTGTCTTGGTATCTTTGCCATACTAGGGAAATTTGTAACCCTTTGGCAACATAAGCTGATTCAGACTCTCGCTTCTCGCCGATTGCACTACCGCATCCATCAGCTACCCAAATTAGAGCTTCAT
>CAYIUD010000002.1:0-20699 GCA_964366265.1 uncultured Pseudomonadales bacterium
GTTGGTTTGATGGATCATTAGCCATTGAGGATAATCCATTAGCCCAAGTAGCCACTGATCTCTTCCCCCAATCGCCTGCCCGGAAACATACTGCAATCCAAAAATCACTACTAACCAGATCCAGTGATTTCTCACCGACCACATCACCAACCCCATTATCCTTGGTTTTATCGCCTGCCAAAACATACTTTCATCCTACCTGTCTTGACTTGATCTGACAATCTGTTAACTTTGACACATATGATCCAAGTTCTTCCCAAACTTTCCTTTGCCTATAATGCCCTCGAACCGCACATTGATGCTCAAACCATGGAAATTCATCACACCAAACACCACCAAGCCTACATTGATAAATTTAATACTGCCCTAGAAAAATACCCTGATTTACAGGAAAAATCTCTCACAGATCTACTAACCAATCTTGATTCAATTCCTGAAGATATCCGCATGGCCGTCCGCAATCACGGTGGCGGACACTTTAATCACTCCTTCTTCTGGCAAATTCTTTCTCCTACCGGTGGGGGACAACCATCCGGAGCATTAACTGAAGCTATCGATAAAAACTTTGGTGATTTCACCAAGTTTCAAGAAGCCTTTAACAATACTGCTCTAAATCGTTTTGGTAGTGGTTGGGCCTGGTTAGTCAAGGCCATGGATAAATTAGAAATAATCTCTACCCCCAATCAAGACTCACCTATTTCTGAAGGCAAAACTCCACTTTTAGGTCTCGATGTTTGGGAGCACGCTTACTATCTCAAGTACCAAAACCGCCGGATCGATTATGTCAACGCCTTTTGGAATATTATCAATTGGGTAGCAGTCGACAAAAACTTCTCTCATGACTAAATCAAAACTGCCTCTTTTACTAGTTTCCTCTCTCTTCTTTTCTGCCTGCATTTTTCAATCTCCTCCCAAATCGGCTCCGGCTCCAGACACCAGCGCCCAAGCACTCACTCCTATAGAGCCAACAACAACCACTACTAGTGGATCTTCCCAGACTGACACAAATGTCAAAGAAATTACTCTCACCGCCAAACGTTTTTCTTTTGAACCATCCTCCATCACCGTTCCTCTCGGTA
The DNA here is from genome assembly GCA_964366265.1 of uncultured Pseudomonadales bacterium. GTDB lineage: Bacteria > Patescibacteriota > Microgenomatia > UBA1400 > Chazhemtobacteraceae > CAYIUD01. Next base: position 1,080 of record CAYIUD010000002.1, read on the forward strand.
CCAAAGTCAGACTTGTCGTTACCGCTCTTGACGCCGGTCATGGTCTGGCCATTCCTGCCTTCAACATCTCCCAAGAACTCCCGGTTGGAAATACTACCATCGAATTTACTGCCGATAAAATTGGCAAATTCCCCTTCTCCTGTAACATCATTTGCGGTTCAGGCCACAAAGATATGACCGGCACCCTCATCGTCGAATAGTTCCATATTGACCCATAATAAAATTTTGCGTATAATTCACCTGTTAAAGCACGTTTTTATTTCCATGGAGGAACGCAGTGAATTCCAATTCCATAGTCAAGCAATTTCGTCAAGAAATGGACAAGGCTCTCAATTTCCTCGCTAAGATTGAAGCAACCTCACTGACCGAAATCAATATCATCCTCAATTTGCTCACCCCAGAGCAAGTCAAGGAACTGACAGATAAAAGTGGGGCCATCTGGGTAGAGGACAACTCGCCCCGAGGTGGTCACGCCGAAATCGACGGTATTCTCTCCGGATTAATGACCTATATCCTTTTGGCCAAAAGATTCAGTGTCGACCCAGTTGGTCTGGTTTACCAACGACTGACAAAAGATGCCACTAATATCAGTCAGGCCCTGGAGATTGTTGAAGAGATGATCGCCGGCAATCATCACCACGATTTCTCAGATAATCCTGCAGTCGAGAGATTGTTAAATCAGGCTTTCGAAATCGTAAGTGAAAAGATGAATCTATCTCAAGTCATTGCCGGCGTTATTGAGTCTGAATTAATCCAATAAACGCGTTAAGACGGGTACCTTCTCTCAGAGAAAGATATCCGTCTTTTTTATCTACTCTTTGATCTTTTTCCAGTTCCAGCTATACTTCCTCTATGATCAGTCGGAAGCCAACTTGTGTCATCGTTATCCCCACCTATAACGAAGCTGAATCAATTGGTGACATGATCACCCACCTTTTCACCAAAATTTTTCCTCAAGTCGACGATTATGACATGCATCTCTTAGTCGTGGATGACACCTCTCCCGACGGCACCTACAAAATCGTCAAGAATTTTCAGAAGAAACACAAAAAACTCCACCTCCTCATTAATCCTAAAAAAGCTGGCATTGGTTATGCTTACATCCAAGGTTTCAAATATGCCATGAGTAAACTCAACGCTGACGTTGTTTTTGAGTTTGATGGTGACTTTCAGCATCCACCCGCCTTAATCCCCATTATGCTCAACAGAATTGAAGCTGGTGCCGATGTCGTCATTGGTTCCCGTAAAATCAAAGGCGGTAGTAATCCCAAAGGTTGGGGTTTCAAACGGTTAATGTTTTCCGAATTAGGCGGTCTTACCGCTCGCTTCATTCTGTTCTTCCCTGGCAAACATTTTTTCACCATCACCGATCCCACCACTGGCCTCCGGGCCACTCGTGTCAAAGGTTTTCTCGACCACGTTAACTTTTCCAAGTTTTATACCCTGTCATTTGCCTACAAACTGCAATTCTTATTTGACCTTGTCAAACTCAGTGCCAATGTTCAGGAGGTTCCCTTAAAATTTGGTTTGCGAGAGCGTGGTGAAAGCAAGATTGAAAGTAGTACTTTGATTGACAGTCTCCGTACCGCCATCCTCACTCGTGCCAACGATCCCTCAACCAAAAAATTCCTAAAATTCGCTATTGTTGGTTTTATCGGCTTCCTAGTCAACTCTTTTGGTCTTGAATTTTTCCGCCGTAGCGGCCTGGCCGACTCTCTCGCTACTAGATTTTCCTCTTACGCCTCTTCTCCTGGTTTAAGCCTGCTTGCTAACCCCAATTCCTGGTCTGGTGGGCTTGGCGCCGAACTTGCCATTATTAGCAACTATATCCTTAACAATTTCTGGACTTTTGCCGCTGACAAAATCACCAACCCCTTAAAATTCATTTACAAATTTCTCCAATTCAACTTTACCTCACTAGGTGCAGTTGTTATTCAGTTTGTCGTCATTGGTCTCGCCACTGTTCTTCTCGGCGACACTACTTTAGTTCGCCAACTCGCCCTCATCTTCTCCATCGGCTTCCTTATCATTCCTTACAACTGGGTCATGTATAACCTCTTTATTTGGAAACAGAAATGACCTCTTCCGTTCGTCTCAACAAATATCTTGCCAATCAAGGTATTGCCTCTCGCAGAACCATTGATAAAATGATTACTGCCGGCCGAATCAAACTAAATGGGCATCCAGTTAAACTCGGTGACACCCTCAATCCAAGTAAAGACGAAGTCACCGTCGACGATCAACCCATCACCAATACACAAAACAATTCTGCCCTTGAGTACTATCTAATCAACAAACCTCTGGGTATTATCTCCACCACCAATGACCCACACCACCGCCAAACCATCCTTTCTCTGGTCAACTCAAAAACCCGTCTCTATCCAGTTGGCCGTCTCGACAAAGATTCTCACGGCCTCATTTTGCTTACCAACGATGGTCTCCTAACCCAACAACTCACTCATCCTAGTTCTCATATCCCCAAAACCTACCGAGTTGTTCTTGCTGGCCAATTCACTGACGCTAAACTCAAAAAACTTCAAACTGGTGTCAAACTTAAGGATGGCCTCTCTGCTCCAGCCCAGGTTAATGTACTTGAGACCAGACCCAGAAGAACTGTCATCAATCTTACTTTGATCGAAGGTCGGAACCGTCAGATCCGCCGCATGGCCACTGTCCTCAAACTAGAAGTTGTCGACTTGAAACGAATCTCCCTCGGCCCGATCACTCTCGGTGATCTCAAACCCGGAGCATCTCGCCGTCTTACCCCAAAAGAACTATCTTCACTCACAAAATTAAATTAGTATCACGTCTATGCGTGTTAATTTGCCCAAACTAGCCGTCTCGTTAACTCTCCCCCTTCTCACCGGTTTCCTGGGGAGTTATTTTACTGCCACTAATATTCCCGTTTGGTATGCCAATTTACAAAAACCCATCTTTAGCCCTCCCAATTGGGTCTTTGGCCCTGTCTGGACTGTTCTCTATCTCCTCATGGGTTATTCCTTCTATCTTATTTGGCAAGAAAAAAAATCTAAGGCAAAAACTTCCGCCGTTTATTTTTATCTTCTTCAATTAGGACTCAATCTAATTTGGTCATATCTCTTTTTCTCTCTTCGTCTTCCCCCAATTGCCCTAGTCGAAATTATCATTCTTTGGCTCGCCATTTTCATTACCTTTTTAAGATTTATCAAGCTCAATCAAACTGCCGGACTGCTGTTCATTCCTTATCTTCTCTGGGTTAGTTTTGCCACCTATCTCAATTACCAAATTGTTGTTCTCAACCCTTTTTAGAAGCACAAAAAACCGACACTGTCTTTTTAACAATGCCGGTTATCTCGTCATGGACCATAAATCGTTGCCACTGGAAGGTATTTATCCTCCCCCAGGACTAAAAATGCAATGACCGGGCCATTTTTCTCTCGCATGAAAGTAATCGCTCTCTCTCCAGTTATTTCCCGAGCAATCCAAAATCCAACCTCTTCAAGAGTATCAAAATTCTTGATTCTGATTGGACCTTGTTTCCACACAGACTTTCCCTTAAATGTCCCAGTTTCTTCCATCCATTGAGCCACCACATAATCAGCCACTTGGCCATACCAAAAAAAGCCGTTAAAAACCATTTTTGAGCGTGGGCTTTTAAAGAAGACTAGTGGTTCTTCTTCTATCACCACTACCACCTTGGAGGACTTACCTAATTCATCCAATGGAAACATCCTAACTGCTTTTCGATGATCACTCAAGGTAAAAGCAATATCCATCGCTTGAATCGCCGCTAGGCAGTTTTCCGCCCAAATCAGCGGGCTAAACCCGACTCTTTCATCAAAAAAGGCAAAAACACCTTCCGGAAGTTGATCGATACTCATTCATACCTCCAACAATACATAAATGTACCCCATAAGAATACACTTTTTATTTCCAACTTACAAGTATGGAGCCCAATCAGCAATCGGGGAGACATTATTAAACATAAAGTTCCAGGAATAGAAGAAAATTGCCGGCAAAAGTAAAATTAATAGCCACTTGAATTCTTTCTTCAAAACCTCTTCTGACCAACCAAATAAAACCAAGGGAAAAATAGGCAAAATATACCTAGACAAGTCCCTATGCGCCACGAACAAAGTTGAAACGAAAAATACCCCAGCAAAAATCGCTTCCAACTTAAAATCTTTCCTCCACAACCTCAAGGCTCCCAGACCGTAAATTAACCAAATAAAAATTATATCCTCTAACCAAAAATCACCCGTCCAAAACTGACCCCTTGGGGAAAAAATCGAAAACGGCGGCCAAAACAAGTGAAAATTATCTCCGCTATTAAAATAAGCCCAAAAATCACCTGTTCGCCACTGATAAAAGAAAAACAATGGCAACACACTCAGGGGCATCAACAATATTGGCCAACTTTTCATCAACTGTCTCAATGCCGATCTAGAAAAAAAATTCTTTCGATATTGATAGCAGTGATAGAGACATAAACTAACAAACAATAAGATCGCCGGACTTTTTGTCCATTGGGCCAACACTCCCATCAATGCCGCGTAAAAATACCTTTGTTTTCGATAAAAATAAAAAGTTGCCAAAATGAAAAAGATAAACCATGGTTCCGGACTACCAACACTTCTCACCACCACCCATCGCGCCGGAAATAACAAGAAAATCATTGCCAACCGCAACCTATTCTTTTGAACCACTCCCCATTCCTCCATCAGTTTCATAAACATTCCTACTGCCATCACCGATCCTGCCAACGTCACCAACAACATGGCCCAAGTTCCTGGCAAAAACCAATCAGCCAACCATATCAATGCCGGATACAACGGCAAATGAGCCGGATAATACTCCAGGGGCAAAGGGTTAGAAAAACTCCTACCAATAACTTCCTTGTCATACCAACTTTTTGCCACAATCAAATAATTAGGGCCATCAAAATTAGCAAACACTGTCTCCATTCCTCTCGAGAAATTCCACCCCCATCCCAGAAAACTTGGTATTCTCAAAGCAAACGGCAACCACATCAACAAGGTGGATAGGATAACCAATATCACGATTTTGACTGTTTCTCTCACTCTTCCATCTTATACCAAGAATTAACAACTAACGACTAAGAACCAATTTAAGTTATACTGCAACCATGACCAAGCAACCCAAAGTTCCTGAGTTAAGCCTTTTTCTCCCTGCTTACAACGAAGCAGAAAATATTGCCAAAACAATTACTGACGCTGACAAGGTTCTTAAAAAAGTTGCCCAGAAATACGAAATTATCACTATCGATGATGGTTCCAAAGACGATACTGGTCCGATTGTCAAAAAACTAGCCAAAACCAATAAACACATTCGCCTTATTACTCATAAACCTAATCGTGGTTATGGAGGCGCTTTTAAATCTGGTCTTTATGGTTCAAAAATGCAACTAGTCTCTTTCATCGATTCAGATGGTCAGTTTAACTATTCCGAAATCAGCAAATTTATTCCTCTTCTCCCTAACAATGATCTAGTTATTGGTTACCGAATCAATCGCCGCGACCCCCTGCACCGCAAACTTAATGCTTTCATTTGGGAACTCTGGGTCTGGCTCCTTTTTGGTCTCTGGGTCAAAGATATCGACTGTGCTTTCAAGGTGATCAAAAAACCAGTTATTGATAGCATCAAATTAACGACCGAATCCGCTCTTACCTCTGCTGAATTTCTCATTCGCGCCAAACAAAAAGGCTACCGCCTTGCTCAGGTTGGTGTCCATCATTATCCCCGTTCAGCCGGGACTCAAACTGGAGCCAACATCAAAGTCATTCTCAAGGCTTTTCGTCAATCGTTTGATCTTTGGTATCAAATGAATTTTGCAAACTAGGCAATGTTTAACCAAATTAAGGCTTTCGCTCGCCAACACCGTCTCGAACTTTTTTCAATTTTTCTGATCTCTTTTTTGGCCCTAGGTATTCGTCTCTATCGAATCGATGGTTACCTTACTTTTTTAGGCGATGAAGGCCGTGATGTTCGAATTGTCCGTAATATTCTCAAAGGTGATCCGGCTTTTATCGGCCCTCAAACCAGTATCGGCAATATGTATTTAGGCCCACTTTATTACTACATGATGGCCCCTTTTCTCTGGCTTAGCCAACTCAATCCTGTAGGACCTGCAATTATGGTTGCTCTCCTTGGAACAATTACCATCACTTTCACTTGGTGGGTTGGCCGTACTTGGTTTTCTCCTTTAACTGGCTTGATCGCCGCTTTGCTTTTTTCTTTATCTCCAGTTGCCATTATCTACTCTAGATCCTCCTGGAATCCCAATCCAATGCCTTTCTTTGCCTTACTTGGCATTTGGAGTATTTGGCACGTTTGGAATCACAAAAAATTTCATTGGCTCCCTCTAGCTGGCATTGCCCTAGCCTTCGCTTTACAGATGCATTATCTCGGTTTATTGCTTATCCCTACTTTTGGCCTCTTTTGGCTTTTTTCTCTTATCTCCATCTGGAAAAATAAGTCCCCGCAACGTCTTCAGTTTTTCCGTTCTACTGTCTACACGATCCTAATTTTTGCCCTGCTCATGAGCCCTCTACTTCTCTTCGACCTTAAACATGACTGGATGAATTACAATGCCTTCAAAGAGTTTTTTACCAATCGACAGACTACTATCAACCTTAATCCTGCCAACTCTGATCGCTTTCTCATTGTTTTCTATAAAATGGTTGATGACCTCATTTTGGGAACTTCACATCTCTATCTATCCGTCTCTGGCATTATATTTGTCTCACTTTCATTCTTCTATCTAATCCGGACTTCAAATCATAAAAAAAATTACCTACTACTTTTTATTTGGGTACTCTTTGCCTATCTCGGTTTAGGAGTTTACAAGCAACACGTCTACGCTCACTATTTTGGCTTCGTCCTCCCTGCCATCTACCTTCTCATTAGTTACCTTATCACCCGTCTCTTGGAAGGGAACTCTTACTTCCGTCTCCTAGGTTTATTTTTCCTCTGTTCATTAATAATCATTTATCTCAACAACTCTCCTTTAAAATTTACCCCCAATAATCAGCTTCAACGAACTGAACAAGCCGTTGACCAAATCATTAGACATTCAAACGGCAAAGAATTTAACTTTGCCCTGATTGCTAAACAAAATTATGACGAATCCTATCGCTATTTTTTTGAAAACAAATCTGCCCAAATGTTCAGAGGTGAAGACAAAATCACCGATCAACTTTTTGTCATCTGTGAAGATGGTGATTCTTGCCAGCCAGAAGGCCACAGTCACTACCAAATTGCTATTTTTGGTATCGCTCACGTCGTCGACGAGTGGCGTCTTGATCACCTCAGAATTTATAAATTAGTACACAGTGAGACTGTATCAAGTCGATAACCCATGAACATTCCCTCTAACCTTCTCAAAGCTATTACCCAAAATAATTCTTTTATTGCCCACGCCCATCTCGGTCCAGATGCCGACTCGATTGGTAGTACTCTTGCTCTCAAGCTCGGACTAGAGTCCATTGGTAAAGTTGTCACCATTTATTGCGAAGACGAAATTCCTGATTTTGCCAATTTTCTTCCTCAAATCAATACTTTTGAAATTGGCTCAATGAGAGAGATCTTTGCCAGTAACCCTGCCGATGTCTATCTCTCTCTAGATTCCGCCGCCTGGAAATTAGTTACTCACGATCTACCAATTCCTGATTTACGCCTTCCCCTTATTAATATCGATCATCACCCCAGCAATCAACTCAGTAGAGATCTAAGTTGGATTGACCCCCAAAGTAGTTCTACTGCCGAAATGGTCTTTCATCTCCTCAACGAATTAGAGATTAATATCACCAGCGAAATTGCCACCTGTCTTCTTTTCGGCATTTTGGGTGATACTGGGGCTTTCCAAAATCTTAATACCGACGGTAACTCTCTTCGAGTCGCCGCTCTCCTCATTGATAAAGGCGCTTCTTATTCTCACTGTGTCGTCGAACTTACTCGCTCTCATCCCTTTGCTGACCTCCAAGTTTGGAGCCGGCTTCTCAAAAATTTACAAATCTCCACGGACGGATCCTTTGTCTACACTTCCTTGTCCTCACAGGATATCGAAGAACTTGGTCACTCTCCCCAAATTGGTCTTTTCGCCAATTCCATCATCGGCAAAGTCAAGGGCACCAAATTTGGTGCAGTTCTAATTGAGAAAAAACCCAATTCAGTCAAAGGTGCCATTCGTGCCCGCTCAACCGAAACCGATGTCAGTCAGATTGCCGCTTTGATTAATGGAGGCGGTCACCCCGGAGCAGCTGGCTTCAAAATCGAGAAACCCCTAAAAGATGCCATTACTGATTTTCTCAATGCCGTCGAGCACCTTCAAAAACAAGGTAAAATCTGAATTATGAGCAAAAATCCTCAACTCTCCATTATCATTCCCAACTATAACGAAAAAGAAAATCTTGAATCGGGTGTCCTCGACGAAGTCGCCGAATATCTAAAAAAAGTTTCTTTTACTTGGGAGGTTATCATCTCTGATGATGAATCTACTGATAATAGCCGACAAATTGCCCAAGAATTTGCTACCAAACATAAGGGCTTCAGGGTCCTCAAAAACCCCCACGGCGGCAAAGCTCAAGCCGTTTGGTCCGGAATCAAAAAAGCCACTGGCGACATTGTTCTTTTTACCGATATGGATCAAAGCACTCCTCTTTCCGAAGTTGAAAAATTGCTACCCCACTATCAATCTGGTTACGATGTTGTTTTCGGTTCTCGGGGTAGAACTCGCAACGCTTCTATTTTCCGTCGGATTTTAGCTTTTGGTTTTCTTACCTTTCGCCGCTTTTTATTACTCCCTCAAGTTATTGACACCCAATGTGGCTTCAAATCTTTCAAACGATCAGTTGCCCTAAAACTTTTTCCTCAATTAGAAATCATTAAAACTACCAATCAAGCCAAGGGTTGGGTTGTCTCGGCCTTCGATGTCGAATTGCTTTTCTTGGCCGAAAAATTTGGTTACCAAATCAAAGAAGTTCGGGTTCAATGGAAGGATCGAGATATCAGCACCAGCAAATCCAAAAATTTCCTCACTGAAAGTAAAGATATGTTAAAACAAATCCTCCGGGTGAAACTAAACGATCTTCAAGGTAAATATATTTAACTCCAAAACTGAGTTGTTAACCCAACACAGCGTCAATCGTCTCCCTCGTCCCCGGTAAGAGTTTCATCCCATCAACCTCACTAACCTTAACCCATCTGTAGTCAGAGTGCTCATGACTGAGAGTAATCTCACCATCTTTAAGTTTGGTTGAAAAAACCAGCCGAACTGCCAGATATTTCATGCCTTTGGCTTCTAATTCATTTTGAGTTACCGTCTCTAATTCAAAAGAATCAATTTCTAGATCTAATTCCTCTTTCATTTCTCGCCTAAGAGCCTCAACAGGCTTTTCCGCTTCTTCCATTTTCCCCTCAGGTAATTGCCAGTGCCCTTGGAAAGTCTTCGTCTCGCCTCGCTCAAGTAATAAAATCTCCTCGTCAGCATTCTTAATTATTGCGCTGGATAAAATCAAAACCTTATCTACGGTCATATTGAAAATTATACATTCGCACGCTCTGAACAACACTATAACTATGTAACGAGTCATATTCTTACTCGATTGACAATTCATGGCCAGCGGATATACAATCACGGCTAGACAGTCAAACGTTCAAAATAGTATCTGACATAATCCATGCATGGAGGCATAAGCAAATGTCAAAAGGTCCTGGTGAAGGCGGAAGTGAAAGATCCAACGATGAGGGTGGAGTTCACTCCTCCTACGGCTGGAACGATGGCGATGGAGTCAATCATCGTGAATCGTATGATACCGACTCAGAGGGGAACGTAAAGAATTACCATTACGTTCAATCCGACGATGATGGTTCAAAAATGGTATACAACTACCACACAGGCGAGTGGGAAGATAAATCCTAACTAGCCGACTTTTTTAGAATCGGGCAAAGTGTCGCACGACTGTTCGTGATACTTTGCCCTTTTTTTGTATAATAAAACCTATGAATACCAAAGAAATTAAACAGCTAGTTAATCAAACAGTCACCGATTACTCTGAAAAGAAAATTGGTGCAGGTGATGTGTCGAAAAGAATCACGCCTCTAGCAAACGATGAAGTTTTTAATTTATTAAGTCAATCAGATGAAGCTGACTTGGCAGGATTGATTGATCAACTAGCCGACATGAATTGGTATCTTGGTCAAGATACTTTTAACCATCACGATCTTGGGAATATCTTGAATGTCATTGATAAGTATTACGAGAAGATCAAAGATCAAAAATAAGTTGGTGGTTGCAAAGAAAGTCCTTAGAGATCGTATCACTATCCGTTTCAGCTGATGATATTAATGGCATGCGAAGCTATATGGAGGAATCCCTTCGTAACCTGTAAAATGATCGTAATGCCCTCTGAACTTAAAAAATTACTTCAGCCCGGCTTTCTTTTTGCTTTATTTTGTCTTGTTGGGCTTTATTTTCTCACCCGTTTAATCAATCTCACCGAAATCCCTGTTTTTGTTGATGAAGCAATCTATATCCGTTGGGCCCAGGTAATGAGGGCAGAACCAACCTTACGCTTTCTCCCTCTTTCCGATGGCAAACAACCTCTCTTCATGTGGTTAGTTATCCCCAGCTTCAAACTCTTTGCTGACCCTTTATTTGCTGGTCGCTTCATCTCTATTCTGGCGGGTTTTGGTACTCTTGTCGGTGTCTTTTTACTCACCTGGTACCTTACCAAAAACCGTTTCACCTCCCTTCTTGCTTCTCTTTTATATATCGTTATTCCCTATACCCTCTTCTTCGACCGCATGGCCCTGGTCGATAGTCTTCTTTCCATGTTCGCCATTTGGTCGATCTTTATCGGTATCTTGTTTATTCAAACTCCTCGCCTAGATCTCGCCATGATCCTAGGTTTTATTCTTGGTGGTGGTCTACTCACCAAATCTCCGGCCATTTTGTTTATTGCTCTTCAACCAATATTATTACTTTCCTTAGAATCTTCCCCTGCCAAGGGGAAGAAGCACCCAGTGCAGATGGGGTTTATTCTTAAGATCCTTGCTGGCTGGTTAATCGCTGGCGTTATCGCCTTTGCGATGTATAACATTCTTCGTCTTGGTCCCAACTTTAATCAAATCGGGGCCCGTAATCTCGATTATGTTTTCAGTTTCCGTGAAGTCCTATCTCACCCCCTTAATCCTTTTATGACCAATTTTCGCGAAAAACTGATCACTTGGTACCCAATCCTTTTAACTTGGCCAATTCTACTCCTGATCATTTTTAGTTTGACCATAAAAAAACATCGCCAATTTATTCTGCCACTATTTCTCTGGGCAATTCTCCCCATTTTATTCCAAGCCTCAATCGCCAAAGTTTTTACTTCTCGTTACCTGCTCTACACGGTTCCACCTCTTTTAATCACCGCCGCTATTGCCCTTGCCAAACTCAAACAATCTCTACCCCTCTATAAGGGTGTCCTTCTCATCATTATCCTTCTAAGCTTTGCTACCATTCGTTCTTTCACCCTTCTCACCAACCCCACTAAAGCTACCCTTCCCTGGGAAACCCGTAACGGCTATTTCGAAGAATGGACTGCTGGTTACGGTCAAAAAGAAATTTCCCAATATCTTATCGAGCGTGCCCAAAATCATTCCGTCGTTGTTGGTACCGAAGGTTATTTTGGCACTCTTCCTGACGGTTTGCAGATCTACACCCAAAATGTCCCCCATCTCACCGTCATTGGTGTCGGTCAACCAATTTTCCAAATTCCCGACTCTCTCTGGAATTCTCTTTTGGAACACGAAGTTTACTTGGTCGTCAACCAATCTCGTCTAAATCTCACCCCCATCGAATTTACCCATCTGGAAACCATCGCCGAATATCCCAAACCAACTCGGACTGATGGTACTCACGAAACCCTTTTGTTTTTTAGATTATATAAGGAAGTCGTCCGTTAACATGAAAAAAATTTTCGTTTCTCTACTACCCTTTTTTATTCTTTTTTTCGTTTCTATTCCAACCTTTAAAAATCTGGCCAGGCCTGGTTACTTTCCCATGCATGATGATATGCAGGCAATGCGTTTGCTCCAAATGGATAAATGCATCCAAGACGGCCAAATTCCCTGCCGTTGGGTACCTGATATGGGTTATGGTTACGGCTACCCGCAATTCATTTACTACTCTCCCCTCCCGTACTACTCCATGGAATTTTTCCATTTAATCGGCTTCCCCCTTTTTACCTCAGTTAAAATCGTTATGGCTTTAGGTTTTATTCTTGCTGGTTTTACCATGTTTATCCTTGCCCGTTCACTTTGGGGAACTTGGGGTGGCTATCTCTCCGCCGTTCTTTATCTTTATGCCCCATACCGTGCTTCCGACCTTTATACTCGAGGCGCTGTCGCCGAATTTTTCGGCATGATTTTTTTACCACTCATTTTTTGGGCCATCTATCAGTTCATTAAAAAGCAAAAAAACATTTATTTGATTTTCTTAAGCCTATCCTACGCAGGTTTACTCCTCTCCCACAACATCACCACTCTAGCCTTTACTCCTCTGGCAATCATTTGGGGGTTATCTCTTCTTTTTTATTATCGTCACTTCAGGTTATTAAAGTATCTGGTTCTCAGTGGTCTTTTGGGGTTTGGTTTAGCCGCCTTTTTTATCCTCCCTGTTATTTTTGAAAAACAATATGCCCATTTAGAAACCATAACCGCCGGCTATTTTAATTATCTAGCCCACTTCGTTTCTTTAAAGCAACTTTTCCTTTCTTCATTTTGGGGTTATGGTAGTAGCGAACTTGGTCCTTGGGACGATCTTTCTTTTTATCTAGGTCTTTTTCACTGGCTTCTTCCACTTATTTCCCTTCTACTTGCCTCTTATTTTTATAAACAAAAAAAATCAATTTCCCTCATTGTTTTTCTACTCAGTCTTTTCCTCATCGGCTCCGCTTTTATGGCCCATCAAAAATCTTCTTTTATCTGGAACCTGCTACCCCTCTTATCCTTTTTCCAATTTCCTTGGCGTTTCTTAGTTATTGCCACTTTTATTGGTTCTCTTGCTGGGGGTGCTGTTATCACCTATTTAAGAAATAAATCAACTCAAATGATTCTAACCCTTACTCTTTCCTTGCTTATCATTCTCTTTAACTTTAATTTTTTCCGTCCCAGCCAGTGGGTTGATATTACTGAAGAACAAAAATTTTCCGGTGTCTCTTGGGACCGACAAATGACCATTAGTATCTTCGATTATTTGCCCATTTTTGCTCAACAACCGCCGGGAGCCCCAGCTCCCCTCTTCCCAGAAGTTCTCAGTGGCGAAACCGCCATCAAAAATTATCATAAAGGTAGCGATTGGCAATCAGGGGAAATCAGCGTCCAAAGCCCAAATACCACCATCCAACTTCCCCTCTTTTATTTTCCCGGCATGATTGCCAAGATCGACGGTCAAGAAACCAAAATCGATTACGCCAACTCTCTTGGCCTAATCACCATTACTCTACCTCAGGGTAAACATCAAATTGAAGCTCGTCTCCACGACACCCCAATCAGATCAATCAGTGATATTCTTACTTTAGCCTCTTTTATCATTCTTTTTTCCTGGGTTATTTATGAAAAAAATCAAGCTTAAATTTTCTGCTTTTCAACTCGGTCTTATTGCTATTATCATCATCAGCATTCTAGCTTCGCTTCCTCTTTTTAAACCAGGTTATTTCTTTATGCATGACGACGTCCAAGTCATGCGTCTTTATGAGATGGAACGTTGCTTTCAAGATGGCCAAATCCCTTGTCGTTGGGTTCCTGACATGGGTGCCAATTACGGCCATCCCCTTTATAACTACCACCCCGTCTTTGCTTATTATCTCGGCATGTTCTTCCGTCTCTTTGGCCTTGAATTTATTTTTATCAGCAAACTTCTCTTTTTCCTGACCTATCTTCTTTCTGGTCTCTTTATGTATCTTCTGGTTAACGCTCTATTTGTTAATCCTTTTGCCGCCGTCACCGCCGCCGCCTTCTTTGTCTTCGCTCCCTATCACGCTGTTGATGTCTATGTTCGCGGTGCCATGACCGAATCTTGGGGTATCGTTTTTTTTCCGGCCATTTTCTTTTCCATTTTCCGCTTTAGCCAACAACCAAAAAATCCCTTTTATTTTACCCTTACCGCTCTCAGTCTCGCCGGTCTCTTTTTGGCCCACAACATCATGACTTTACTTTTCACTCCTGTTGCTTTTCTCTGGGGTCTATTTTGGTTTAGCATTCACCGTCAACTCAAACAACTTTTCCGTTTACCCCTTAGCTTCTTCCTTGGAGTTGGTCTCTCTGCTTTTTTCCTGCTCCCTGCCTTCTTAGAACGCTCTCTGGTTAAAATTGACACCCTTACCAGTGATTACTACAACTACCGCCTTCATTATGCTTCTGTTCGCCAGCTCTTTTTTGATCGTTCTTGGGGTTATGGTCCCTCACAACCTGGACCGGAGGACAAACTCTCTCTCCAGTTAGGTTGGCCCCATTGGTGGATCTCTTTTTCGGGAATCCTTGCTACCATTTTTCTTTTCTTCAAAAAAAAACGTCAAGAGTTCTTAATTTCTTTTTTCGCATCTCTTCTCTATCTTGGCGCTCTCGCTATGACTCATTCCAAGTCAGTTTATCTTTGGGATCGTTTACCCTTACTCGCTTTTGTCCAATTCCCCTGGCGTTTTCTCGGAATCGCCATGTTTGCCGGCGCCATTCTTTCTGGTTCTTTATTCCTCTTTATTAAAAAAAAATACCATCTCTATCTAGCTATCACTCTTTCATTTTTCATCATCGCTCTAAACTTTGGCTATTTTCGCGTCGATCAATATGATCCCCAAATGACCGATGAAAAAAAACTTTCTGGCAAGGAATATACGATTCAATCAATGGCTACCTTGATGGATTATATGCCTACTCAGGTGCAAGAGTTCCCCAAAGAGTTAGCGCCTGACTCTCCTTGGATTGTCACTGGTGACGCCCAAATTTCCCAATTTCGCAAACGCTCCAATTTTTGGCGTTTCACTGTCGAAAACTCTACCAATCAACCAGCAACCATCAAAGTCCCTGTTTTCAACTTTCCTCATTGGACTGTTCTTTTGGACCAGCAACCAGTTGCCTTTCGCGATAATAACCCTGAAGGTGTAATTGAACTTGATATTCCTCCCGGAAAATATACCGTTGTTGGTCGTTTTGAAAACACTCCCCTACGATCAGTCGCCAATGCTTTAAGTATGACCAGTCTTGTTGCACTCATTCTTTATTTAGTCATCTCCGATAAAAAATCTCTTTCATGAAACGCTACTCAGTTTTCCTTTTTCTCCTGCTCACTTTTCTCTTTACCATTCCAGCTGTCTTTGCTTTTTTTTATCACCCCTTCTTTACTTTCCATGACGAAACTCAGATTGTAAACATGTACGAATTTTTCAAGACTCTTGATTTAGGCCAATTTCCGCCTCGTTGGGGTTTGGATTTCCATTTCAATTATGGTTCACCTTTCCTCCAGTTTTATTACCAAACACCCTATTATCTTGGTTATCTTTTTCACCTACTCGGTGTTTCCCTTGTTGACACCTTCCAGTATCTCCTCATCCTCAGTTTCTTTGTCGGGGCACTTGGCATGTATTTTCTTGGGCTACAAATCACTTCCCCACTTTGGGCTTTTATCGCCGCTGTTGTCTACACTTATACCCCCTATCGCGCTGTCGCTAGTTATGTTCGGGGTTCATTAGGTGAGTCTTTGTCACTTGCCCTTTTTCCTTGGGTTTTCCTTTTTAGTTACCAACTTTATAAAAAACCCACTTTCCCCAAAGCCATTCTTGTTGGCTTTTCTTGGGCCATCTTAATTCTTACCCATCAACTTGCAACTATATTTTTCCTACCTTTAATTTTTCTTCCCGCCCTCTTTTTCCTCTATTCCAACCGCCAACTTATCTTTTATCTTTTTGTCAGCCTAATTACTTCATTTGGTTTATCAGCTTATTACCTTCTCCCCGTCTTATTTGAAAAAAAATACATCATCCCTGACGGAGCCTTTAATTTTTACGATCACTTCCCTTTTCTAAAGCAACTAATTTTTAGCAAATGGGGTTATCGTGCTTCTCTTTGGGGCATCGATGATGGCCTATCTTTCCAATTAGGTCTTATCCCTTGGATCATTCTTTTTACCTGTCTTTTCTTAAGTTTCAAAATTCTTAAAACAAAAGTTGAAACCACCACCAAATTTACTTTCTTTTATCTTCTTTTTGCCTTTTTGGGAACCATTTTTCTAATGAATATCCGTTCCTCTTTCATTTGGGAAAGTCTCAATCTTGCTCAATATGTCCAGTTTCCCTGGAGGTTATTGATGATTACCACTTTTCTTATCCCCACTTTTTTTCTTTTTATTACTCCTCAAATTCCCCAAAGGTTCACCATTCCTTTTGCTTTATTTCTTCTTTTCTCTGCCCCAATTTTAACCATCGGTTATTTTCAACCAGGCGAAATTTATGATCGTAACGACGACTACTATCTCCATCGCTTTCTCCCCAATATCGCTCCCCAAGACCAAGCCACCATTTCGGCCCAATACCTCACCCACACCGAAGATTATGTTTCTCTACCCCTTAATGCCGTTAGACCCAAAGAACTGCCGCAAGCAAAATTAACTGCTCAAAATGAAACCACCAAAATTTTGGTTAAATCCGACCATCCTTTCAACCTCACCTACCAACTCAATACTCCGGAAAATGATCTCCTCACTTTTCATACTTTTGATTTCCCAGGTTGGCAAGTCAAACTCGGCAACAAAATAATTGATCACACCACTAACGATCTCGGCGCCATCACCTTTGCTGTCCCCAATGGTGAACACACTCTCACCATTTCTTTCGTCGAAACACCCTTAAGACAAATCTCCAACTTAATCTCAATCACGACTCTTCTGGGAATTATCTTCCTTCTCATTCAAAACTATCGCCATCAACATCGAAATTAAGCCGAAAGCCGTTGCTGACATCACTACAATTGTGATATAGCCATAACGTAAAAAGAAGTTTTTCGTGCAGGAAACCGAATACCCAACCACTGAGCAGGGGAGTATCTCCACCCCCGATACCTGAACATAATAGTGATATAACGCAATCACCAAACCAACCAGACTTAAACTCAAACTATAAATCGCCACTTTTTTATCCCGCCTCAAAGCCGCCAACAGCAAAATAATTACTTGGGGATACATCAAAATCCGCTGAAACCAACACAGTTTACACGGCTCAAATCCAGCCCCTTCCGAAAAAAACAAACTTCCCATCATTGCCAGCAACGCTACAAACAATGCCAACCACAACCCATGTTTCCATACCAGCTTAGTTATCTTTTCAGTTACCTCAAACTTAACCCCAACCAATCCCAGTAAAAACACCATTCCTGCACCTACCAAAATTGCGTCCCCAATAATCGTTAATTGCGACAAAGTAATCGTCACCGTATCCACTATTCTTTCCATTGGGACATTGTAACCGATCAACCTTCAACCTGCTAAAATCATCTCATCTATGAGTGAAACCCAACCTATTGAGCTTGATGCTGGCACACCAGAAATAGACCTTACCCAAGTCAAAAAACGCTCTATTACTGGCGTCATTGCCCTCACTTCTCGTACCTTTTTAGTTCAAATCATTTCCTTTGTTGCCACCTTTTTCCTCACTGTTTTCCTCACCCCCGGCGATTATGGCACCTTCTTTTTAGTCTCTGCTGTTGTCAATTTCTTCACTTATTTTTCTGATATTGGTTTAGCCGCCGCCCTCATTCAAAAAAAAGAAAAACTCACCCGTGACGATCTCACCACTACCTTCACAATTCAGCAAATCTTAGTTATCGGCGTGATCATTCTTCTCTTTATTACCACCCCTTTTATTCGTCTGCAATATCAACTTAGTTCAGCAGCAGTCTATTTAATGTGGTCTCTTGCTATCTCTCTTTTTCTTTCCTCACTCAAAACAATTCCTTCAATTCTATTAGAACGTGAGCTCCAATTTAATAAACTAATCATTCCTCAAATCTTAGAAAATTTAGTCTTTAACTTGATTGCCGTTTATCTGGCTTGGAAAGGCTGGGGAATTAATACTTTCACTTTCGCTGTTCTAGCTCGTGGTTTTGTTGGTTTGATCGCCATGTATTTTGTTTCTCCTTGGGTTCCTGGTTTCAGTCTCAATCGTCAATCGCTTCACAAATTACTTCGTTTCGGTTTACCTTATCAAGCCAACACCTTTCTCGCTGTCATCAAGGATGACGGTATGACTATTTTTTTGGGAAAAATCATCGGTCAGTCTGGTTTGGGTTACATTGGTTGGGCCTCCCGTTGGGCCTATATGCCTCTGCGTTTTTTCATGGACAATATCACCAAAGTTGCTTTCCCTGCCTACTCGCGGGTTCAACACGACCAAGTCCTTCTCCGCCGTGGCATTGAAAGAACTCTCTTTTATCTTGCTCTAGTTTCTTTCCCTGCCTTTGTTGGTATGGGTGTTATTGCTTCACCTCTTGTAAATTTGATTCCCCGTTATCAAAAGTGGCTACCGGCTTTAATTCCTCTTTATCTTTACCTCATCAATGCCGCTTGGGCGACCATTTCTACTCCCCTAACCAATGCCCTTAATGCTATTGGCAAAATCAAGACCACCTTCAAACTCATGGTCATGTGGACGGTCTTAACTTGGGGTTTGATGCCCTTTTTAGCCATCCGTTACGGTTTTCTTGGTGTCGCTTTCTCCGCCGCTCTAATTTCTACCAGTTCTATCATCGTTCTTTTCATTGTTTACAGAATTGTCAAAGTAAATTTTGTTACTGCCCTTGCTACTCCAACCATCGCCACCTTGGCTATGGGCATCAGCCTCTTTTTAATCCGCCCTTATTTAGTTTCTTTAAACCTCGTCTTTGGCTCTATTCTTTTCGGTGCTTTCATTTACTTCCTCTCTCTTTATTTCCTTGAAGGCAAAAAATTATTCACCCAAATCCATTCTCTCTTCAAACCAAATGTTTAAAAAAGTTTTTCTTTTTTTTAGCGCTTTATTTTTTTTATTTTTTCAAACCACTCCCGTTAGCGCTGAATCTAACTTTAATTCTCTTGTCATTCCTATTCGAGAATTAACCGACTCAAGTGAGGATTCTTTAGAACTTCCCAAACTTATCTACCAAACAGCCACTTCCTCAGCCCAATCTGTTACCTGGCTCCTTGATTATGACGCCCTTACCTCTGCCACCACCTCTGCCTTTTTCCAACAAATTCATAACTCTACCCAAGAAATCGGCCTCATTATTGACATCCCTCCACTTCTCTATCATTCATCACCTGTTCAAGAACCGCTACACGCTAATACCAGTTACCTCCTTAATAGTTTTCAACCTCTCGATCGCCAAATTCTTATTGACAACTTAGTTGCCAGTTTCTATCACACCTTTGGTTTTTATCCTCGCACTATTGCTAGTTCGTATATTGATAGTTACTCACTTCAATATTTTAAAGAGCAATATTCCATTACCGGAGCCATCTTCGGCATTCCTGGTTTAACCGGTTATCAGCCAGAACTAACCGGTCATTTTCTTTTTCCCTATTTTCCCAGTCTAAACAACGCACTTGTTCCA
>CAYIUD010000003.1:0-17357 GCA_964366265.1 uncultured Pseudomonadales bacterium
ACAACGTACCCGCTTGCACTGACTTGACCTCACTAGATGGGCTATTAATATCAATGCCGTTATGAAATCTGTAAATGTTACCGACCCAAGTATTGCGAACTGCCCAGGTTTCCCCATAACCCTGGTTGAATTTGATTGTTGGTGATATCGGCCATGACCATGACCCGGTAGGATTAAACGGATCACCATCAGTACTACCACACGAACTCCCAGAACAGTTTTCATGATTAATTGAGCTTAAGTAATTAAATGGGTTGTTAGTGCTGCCATTTTGACGGACAATGAAATGCACATGAGTGCCACCGCTATTACATGATGGTCCCTGAATAATTCTGGCGATTACCTGATTCTGTGAAACATCACCGACTTGAGTTTCAATACCGAGCCCAGCAATGATGTCTTGAATAGCTTCAAGCTCAGCCCTGGCTTGATCAAGTAGGGCTTGATATTTTTTTTCGTCGTTTTGTGTTTGAACTAAAAGCTGATTTTTTTGGCTTTGCTGGACACCTAGGACTTTCTTTTGATCTTCAAGTTTAGTTTTGAGAGCTTCGATTTTGGCTTGTTTCTCCTCCTTAGTAGTCTTTTGTTCATCATAACTAAGACGAGCAGATTCCAATTCACGCATAATAATGCCGTCACGAATTTTGGTGGTCTGGACGTATTTAAGTTGGGACTGAAAATCGGAATATGAATTTGAGGAGAGAAATAGCAAGACAGGATTGATATTCCTGGTTTTGTAATCCTGACGGATACGGGAGATATAGACCCGGGAAAGGATGTCTAATTCTTGGTTGAGGTTACCAATGACTGTACCTAGGGTCTCGATATCTTTGATGACTTGATCAATTTGGGAATTGGTACTACGAATCTGAGCCTGAGTTAGATTGATCTTGGAAGTGATTAGGCTTAAAACAGATTTAAGCGTTTTGGCTTCACTTTGTAATTCATTTCTTTTAGACTCACAATCTGAAATATATTGTGAAAGCTGATCTGGTGGTAGAGTTTTGAGTTCATCCTGGGTTAATTCTTTACATTCTGCTTGTACAGGGATGATTGCAAGAGTAAAAAGGCTTAGGATTAGGAGTGGGAAAATTATTTTCTTCATCGCCGGGCAAGGAAGCGGCCGACTGCCAGTGATCCAGAGAAGAGTCCCAGGAGCAGTGCGGTGAGCAGAGCACCGGCAAGAACTTCGAACATGAAGAGAGGTGATGGGGGAAGGAAAATTATTCCTGTTAAACGGGGGGCAAGAAATGGAGTGGCGTAGAGGAAGGCGATATAAGCCCCGAGCCAGCCAAAGAGGGAACCAATGACGGAGTAGATAACTGATTCGATGATGTAAGGTGTCGCGATGTAACTGTTGTTAGCACCCAGAAGTTTCATGGTGCTAATTTCAAGGCGACGGTGACCGATTTTCATACTGATGATGATCATGATGGTAAGAATTGAAGAAAAAGCTAAGGCAAAGATAAGGGTAAGTCCACCGAGGCGAATGCCTTTGGTCCAAGCGGTGAGTTCGGAGACAATATCTTGGGGAAAATCGATATCTTTTTCACCTTTGGCATTGGCGTCAACCAGGTCTGACTCCTGAAGAATTTTGACAATTTCAGGAAAGTAATCAGGATCAGTGACGGCGATTTCGATACTGGCGGGGAGAATATCGGCGGTGACGGCAGAAAGATCGGTGACAGTCCCGAGGAGGAGAGGATCGTCGCCGACATTTTCTCGATAGATGGCCAGGGCTTCGGTCTTGGAAACATAACGGACGGATTCAGTTTTGCCGGTGGATTCAAGTTTGTTTTTTAGTGGGTTAATTTGTTCTTGGGTGACTTCGTTTTTTAAGTAAGCGATGGCTTGGGGACGGGTTTCGAAATGTTTGAGAGTGATCTGGGAACCAATGGCGACGAGGGCAAAGATGATGCTAACAAAGAAAGTGACAGTTAGGACAACAATGGCGCTGATGGCCTGATAAGGAGTACGACGGATATGCTTGATGGTGGCAGGAAGTGGTTTCATTGATTTAGTCTGTTGTGCCAGACTCGTCTTTGTCTTTTTTTAATTTTTTATCTTTTTTGGCTGATTTTGTGGAACCTGTGTCCTCGGTAATCTTACCTTTTTTGAGGGTAATTTGGCGACTTTCAAGATTTTTGATGATTTCTGGATCATGAGTAGCGAGAATGACGGTGGTGCCAAAGTTATGGATTTGGTTGAAGAGTTCGGCAATTTTGTTGGAGGTTTCGGCATCAAGGTTGCCGGTTGGTTCATCGGCAAGAAGAACGTCTGGTTCGTGAGCAATAGCTCGAGCAATAGAAACCCGCTGGAGCTCTCCACCTGAAAGCTGGCCGGGAAAGAGTTTGTCTTTGCCTTCAATGCCAACTAATTCGAGGAGATGAGTAACTCTTTCGGAAATAACTTTTTCACCTAGATTAAGAATGTCTAAAGTTAGAGCAATATTTTCCCAAACAGTACGATCAGGAATGATTTTGAAATCCTGAAAAGCGTAGCCAATGCGGCGGCGGAGTTTGGGGAGAGCTTTTGATTTAAGATTGGTGACGTTTTGACCATCGATGGTGATGGTTCCTTTGGATGGTTCGAGCTCTTTGTAAATGAGACGAAGTAGTGTTGTTTTGCCTGATCCGGAAGGACCGATGATGGTGACAAGTTCGCCAGGATGGATCCGGAAACTAACATCATCAAGGATAGTTTCTCCAGTAGGAAAAGTTTTACTGACTTGATCAAAAGTAATCATAGAGTTATTCAACCTTAGCATTCAATTCGAGAACTTTGACCCGGCCGACATCCATGAGCCAGCCAGCTTTTTGGGCGGCAAAAGTTTCGCCTTTGACTTCAACCTTGGTTCCGACAAATTCATCAAGATCAACAACGGATGAAGTGAGATAGACCGTTTGGGATGGACCTCCGGGTCGGACAAGTTTGTGGCTACCTTCGCCATTGAGACCACCTTTTTCCACAACACCTTCGGTGGTGTCTTTGAAGGCTTTGTCATCTTTGACACCAACTACGTCACCGACTTTTAGGTTGTTGGTTCCTGAAGTGGTGTTTGTAAAAGAGGGGGCAGACGGAAAAACTAGATTCAAGCCATAACCGGTGGCGATGCCAAGGAGGATGAAAATGGCAACCAGACCAGTATTTTTGAGATTGTTAGGTTTTGATTCAGGATTGGACATAAGATTGGGGCTGATAGGGGTGGGTGAATTCTTTGATTGACCTGAGATTGAGTTGGATTGGGTTAGGTTAATTTTTTTTAGTTCGGCCATGATGATAGTTATTAGTTACTAGTTCTTAGTTGATAGTAGCATAGAAATTTAGGACAGTTGTCTTAGGGAGGATTCGAGGAAGTCCTCGATGTTTCCAGCTAGGACTGAATCAGGGTTGGTCGATTCCTGGCCAGTGCGGTTATCTTTGACCAGTTTGTATGGATGAAGGACGTAAGAGCGGATGGCGTGGCCAAATCCAGCAACGTGGTAGTCTCCTTTTATTTGTTGCAGTTCGCTTTTTCTTTTTTGTTCTTCTAATTCCCAGAGTTTGGCTTTAAGAATTTTGATGGCTATCTTCCGGTTTTGTTCTTGATAGCGTTGGGTTTGGCTGGCGACGACTAGCCCACTGGGTTTGTGTTTGAGGCGAACAGCGGTACTAACCTTGTTAACATTTTGTCCACCAGGTCCACCAGAACGATAGAACTCAATTTCGAGATCGTCATCTTTTAATTCGATATCAATATCTTCTTCAACTAGAGGTAAGACCTCGACGCTGGCGAAGGAAGTTTGACGAAGATTGTCAGCGTTAAAAGGGCTTTGTCGGACAAGACGGTGGGTGCCTGTTTCATGTTTGAGATAACCGTAAGCGAAGGGATGTTGGATTTCCAAGGTGGCCGATTTGATTCCAGCCTCCTCACCGAGAGATTGATCCGCAAGGGTATATGACCATTCTTTTAGATCAAGAAAGCGGGTGTACATACGGAGGAGCATGGCCGCCCAGTCTTGAGCTTCCGTACCCCCTTGTCCGGCGTGAATGGCGAGAATCGCAGGGGAATGATCAAACTTGCCGGATAAGTAAGTAGCTAATTCTAATTTGTTTATTTTGGAAAGAAGTTGGTTGGCGAGTTGGTCTGTTTCTTGTTTTAAGGGAGATGAGTCTTCGGTGCTAATCATTTGGTACAACTCTTCAAGTTGCTGAAGTTGATCGTCAAGAGATTTTAGGTTTTGGATTAAATCTTGGGTTTGGGAGAGGTTCTGTAAAACCGAGCGGGCGTTGGATTCGTTTTGCCAGAGGTCGGGGTGGGTGGATTCTTTCTCCAAATTTTGGAGTTTTTGTTCAAGGTCTTCGAGATTTAATTTTTTTTTGAGGGCGGAAACTTTTTCCCTTAGATCAAGAATTGAAATACTATCTTGCATGAGGCATATTTTAACAGGGATTTAGCGTTCGAGTTCGGAAATCATTTGATCACAAGTTTGACGGAGAATTTCGGCGGCTTGTTTCTTGGGAAGGTTTTTCAGCTCGGAAGAGATTTTTTGAGCAGTATCGTCAAGAACTTGTTTGGCTTGATTGCTGATGCTAGTAGAGTTGCCAAGGACTTGTGGTTCTTCACTTATTTCCTCTTTATCAGAGATGATTGATTGTTGATCGACTAATTTCTCTTTTGCTTGAGCGGCAATTTTTTTGGAATCAAGATTTAAATCTAAAATAGAAGAAATCTTTTTTAGGCCAAGTTCTAATTGTGGGGGAAGATTGTTTTTTGGGGATGAAGAAAATCGGTTGTAGGCAAAAAGGACAGTAGTGACAATAAACAGTAAGATTAAAATTCTGATAAAACTTGGAACGAGATTTTTCATTGAATAATTTAAGTGTAGGTGTTTTTGGAGAACTAGACAAGATGGAATTGGTGAATATCGTTATGAAAAGAGTACAATTGTGGAGATAATTAGTTAGTCACTTTATGTGGAGTTTTTTGATGCGGAAAAAATGGTTGATTTTAATTTTGATGGTGGTGTTAGTGGGTATTTTTTTGGCATGGAGATTCTGGTGGTCAAAGAAAAATGGTAGAGAAACTGCTCAAATTAAGAAGGGTGAAGTGGTTGAGGAGCTAATTTTGACTGGAGAGATTAAGGCTGAGGAGCATGCTCAACTGACGTTTCAGACATCTGGTGAACTTGTTTGGGTTGGTGTAAAAGAGGGCGATCAAGTGAAAAAAGGGCAGATATTAGCAAAACTGGATACAGTGGCATTGAACGCCGCTTATCAACAAGCGTTGTCAAATCTACGAGCGGCTGAGGCGGCGGTGGAGAAAATTCATGACGATGTAAAAAATCATGATAAGGATGAGACTTTTGCCCAAAAAACAACAAGGACTGACGCAGAAACAGCAAAAGACAAAGCTTATGAAGCTGGGATCATTGCTCAGAAAAACTTAAAAAATGCAGGGATAGCGGCACCATTTGCGGGGATAGTGACTAAGATAACAAATCCATTTTCCGGTATTAATACTTCTTTTTCGCAGAGTCAGATTGAGTTGGTTAATTTTGATTCGATGTATCTTGAAGTAAGCGCTGACCAAACCGAAGTGACAATGTTATCAGAAGGACAGGATGTAGAAACAATTTTAGACGCATATCCTGACAAAATTATTAAGGGGAAGGTTCAGAGGATAGCAGTGACACCAAATAGTGAAGAAACTGGAATAGTTTACGATGTGAAAGTGTTGCTTTCGGGTGATTTAGAAAATGTGAGGATTGGAATGACCGGAGATGTTAAGTTTATTGTCGATAGAAAAGGAAATGTCCTATATGTGAAACCACTATTTATTTCCAGTGATAAGAAAGGTAGTTTTGTGACAACAGATAAGGATAGAAAAATTTATATTAAAACAGGGTTGGAAGGAGAAGATAAAACCGAAATCAGTGGTGAAGAAATCAGTGAAGGTATGACCGTTTATGATTAAACTAGTTGACGTTAGTAAGACATTTTTCCTGGGTGAGGATAGGGTCGTGGCGGTTGCTGACATTTCTTTGGAGATTAAAGATAAGGAAATGGTCGGAATATTAGGAACTTCGGGATCAGGAAAATCCACTTTGATGTATCTGATTGGACTATTGGATACACCGACATCGGGACAAATTTTTTTGGACAAGAAAGATGTATCTAAATTGAATGATGATGAGTTGTCGAAAATTAGAAATGAACATGTTGGGTTTGTGTTTCAGTCGTTTAATTTAATAAACAAATTTACAGTGTTGGAGAATGTGATTTTGCCAACGCAGTTTGCAAAAAAAGATTTAGATTTTGACCCGGAAAAAAGAGCAGAGGAATTGTTGAAAAAAGTGGGAATTTGGCAGAGGAAAGATTTTTTTCCTAATAAGATTTCCGGTGGTCAACAACAGAGAGTGGCGATAGCCAGGGCGTTAATGATGAGACCGATGTTGATTTTGGCAGATGAACCAACAGGAAACCTTGATAGTAAAACAGGGGAAGAAATTATGAAACTTTTGGGTGATTTGAACAAAGATTTGGGGGTGACAATTGTGGTGGTGACACATGAATTGGAGATTGCTAAAAAGATGAAGCGGCAGATCTATATTAGGGATGGTAAAGTTGTAGCAAAATATTTATGAAATTAAAAAATGGCTGGTACCATCTGTTAAAATCGGCTTTAGCTGACTTTGGGAGAAATAAAGTGAGAACTTTTTTGACGTCTCTGGGAATTATGATTGGGGTACTGTCGGTGGTAATGTTGATCGCGCTGGGAATCGGACTTAAAAATTATTTGACGCAGCAATTTGAAAATCTGGGGGCAAACTTAATTTTGGTATTACCAGGCCAGGGTTTTCGAGGCGGGCCGGGACCGGGATTAGTGGGAGGAGCGGATTTTGATGAGAGGGATGTGATGTCACTTAAAAGGATTAGTGAATTGGATTATGTGGTTCCTAATTTTTTTAAAGGTTTGACAATCGAAGCTGACGGCAAAAAGGAAGCAGGATATATACATGGGGTTAATGGTGATGCATTTCAGCTTTTGAATCTAAATATTCTCCAGGGAAGGTTGTTAACTGATTCAGAAATGGAAAGCGGATCTAAAAAAGCGGTGATAGGATTTGAATTAGCTAGAAAATTGTTTTTGGAGCCGGAGTTGGCGGTAGGGGAAACGGTGAGATTTGAAAACCAGCGATATAAGGTGATGGGGGTAGTTAAGAAGGCCGGAGATAATGAGCAAGATAATGGCTTATTTATTCCTTATAAATCAACTTTTGGAAATATTAATCCTGACAAAACTTTTTTCTCGATTAATCTTGGGGTTCGTTCTGAAGGTGACATTGAAGCGGCGAAGATAAAAGTTAAAGAGACGTTGTTGAAAAGATATAAAGAGGATGATTTTACGGTGACAGAACAGGCGGAGATTTTGGACACAGTTAATCAAATTTTTGCGGTGGTAAATATGTTATTGGTAGCGATTGGATCAATATCGTTGGTTGTTGGTGGAATAGGAATCATGAACATTATGTATGCGACGGTAACGGAGAGAACAAAGGAAGTGGGAATCAGGAGAGCTTTGGGGGCGACAAAATGGGATATCTTATTGCAGTTCTTGACAGAATCGGTGGTTTTGTCAGTCTTTGGTGGTACTTTGGGACTAATTCTGGCGTCGATTTTGGTGATGATAATTAGAATTTGGTTCCCAGTAGGATTGAACTTGTTGGCAGTGATAGTTGCCTTTGGCGTTTCGTCTTTGATCGGAATCTTTTTTGGAGTGTTTCCGGCCAAAAGGGCGGCGAATTTGGCACCGATTGAGGCGATAAGGTATGAATGACGTTAGTGAATAAGAGACTGGGTGATTTGGATACTTTGTTGATCTGGACCTTGGCCGTCGAAACCAGGGACTTCGAGAATGAGAGGTAAGTGTTTTAGTTGAGGGTGGTTGAGAAAGTATTCAAGTCCAGGGAGGGTGATGTGACCTTCGCCTAAATTAGCGTGTTGGTCGTGAGCGGAACCAAGAGTAGTTTTGCTGTCGTTGAGGTGAAGACAGGAAATAGCTTTTAGGATATTCCGTCTTTCTAGTTCTTTGATGAGTTTGTCGGTTTCTGTTGGTGAAGAAAGATCGTAACCAGCTTCGAAAAGATGAGCTGTATCTAGGCATACTTTTAGACGGGGTGAATTGATTTCTTTGAGCAAGATTTCGATTTCGCTAAGCAAACCAATTTTGCCTTTTTGGCCGGAAGAATTTTCGATCAGAAAAGGGGTGGTTTGAGTTTGGTTGATAAGCGAGATAATTTTTTCAATGAGTTGATTTTTTACCGTAGTGAATCCCCTACCCTGGTGAGAACCGAGATGAACAATTACACCGGCACTATTAATTGAATCGCTGTTTTGAAGGTCGGTGAGGAGAGAGTTGTGGGATTTTTCTAAGATATCAGGATTATTGGAGGCGAGATTGACGAGATAAAGAGCGTGGATGAAAACAGGATCGAGATGATGTTCGAGAATTAACTCATTAAATTTAGTAATTTCTGATGATGCATACAAAGAACGATTCCAGGTACGAGGGGAGCCGGCAAAGATTTGTAAACAGTTGCCGCCAATGGCAAGAATATTTTTGACAGCGTTGGTAGGTCCGCCGGCGGAGGAAACATGGGCACCAATTTTGCGCATTTTAGTAAAGAATGGTGATTTCTTTGATGAGAATATCAGTTATTGGCTTATCGTTGGTGCTCGTGGGTGAGTTGGCGATTTTGTCAACGATGTCTTGACCAGAAGTGACTTCACCAAAGATCGTGTGCTTGCCGTTGAGCCAGGGAGTAGCAACGACAGTGATAAAGAATTGAGAACCATTAGTATTGGGTCCGGAATTGGCCATGGCGAGCAAATAAGGTCGATCAAAGATAAGGTCAGGGGTAGTTTCATCTTGAAACTTGTAGCCAGGACCACCAGTGCCGTTACCTAGTGGGTCACCGCCTTGAATCATAAAGTTGGGAATAACACGGTGGAAAATAGTGTTGTTGTACAAAGGAGCATTTTTACTTTGACCAGTTTTGGGGTCTTCCCACGCCTTAGTACCGTTAGCTAGGCCGACAAAGTTGTTGACAGTTTGGGGAGTTTGAGGAAAAAACTTGATAGCGATATCACCCATCGAAGTTTTGATAACAGCGGAGGTGGCAGAGGTGGTGGCTTCTTGATTCATGGTTTCTGGTTTTAATTGTTGATTGGTTGGTGTTGGTGTTAACGAAGGAGGGGTGATTAAAATTTGATTAGCTGGCTTGACATGAGTACAAGCTGAGAAGATTATGGCAGCTAGAGTTAGGAATATAATCTGGCGCATCAGAATTGGATTTTATCACTTTTTTGGTAACATGGAGTTATGACAGGAACTATTGTCGTTGGAGTGATTTTGTCGTTAATGTTTTTGGTGAGTTTTACGGAGTGGTTTTATCACATTGCGGCGGGGGTAAATGAAGTGATACCGTCAGGAGCTTTGTTTTATCCGTCTTTGATAAGGATGGTGGTGTTTTCGGTTTTGTTTATTGGGATAGTTCTGTTGGTATTGTCATTGGCTTACGAATGTCCTAAGGGTGATGACGAAAGAGAAGGGTTTTTTGCTTATCTTGACTGTACACTTTATTGGCAGATTAGAGCGAAGATGGCGGGAGTAAGTGTTTTAACGATTCAGGAACAGGTGTTAGAGGCTAGAAAGGAACTTAACAATTAGATTCCTGACAATTCGGGAGATGAGAGGCTCTGAACCCGAATGATGTTTTTTTGAGGGTGCTTTTGACCAAGAAGTGATGATGATCCATTGTCCATTTTTGTAGGAGGCGATAATGACTACCTGTTTGTGGTGGTAGTTTTTGAAGAGTTTCCATTTGTTGGCGGAAAGTTTGAGGGATTTGTCTGGATAGTGGATGGCATCAAATGCCTCATTTTTGGTGATGCCGCGTTTTTTGAGGCGTTCTTCGAGGTGGTTGGTCCAGATGATACTACCGGCCATTTAGACCTGAAGGTTGGGATTCTCGGTAGGAACTGCCGGAGAACCAGTTCCTGGAGCAGTGGTGGTGGGAGGAGTGAAGGATGGAGCAGTGGAAGTGGGAGGAGTGGAAACACTGCCGGCGGCCACATTAAGATTGGCTTGAGCAGTTACGACTTCATTGTCCGTGGCAGGAGTTAGGGGCATAGCGGGAGTGACCGGATTTATTGGAGCAGGCATGACAGGAGCAACGGGCGGGGTTGACATGGGGTTGGGGGTAATCGGTCCGGGAGGAGTAGTGGAGACCGGCTGAGTTTGATTAATAGGATCTTGAGTTGGGTTGTTGTCCATTTTTTTTGAGAAATTTAATTATTAAGGGTTTATGGGGTCATACTAAAGGAGTGCCTGTTGATGTGTCAAGGGTGAATTTAGGAAATTTGAGGATAATGGCATTTCTTCCATTTTTTACCAGAGCCACACCAACAAGGATCATTGCGGCCAAGAATTTTTTCTTTTTGGATAGAAACACGGGTTGGCTGGTTTTGGGGACGGGGATGAGGATCAGCGATATCCTGGGCGGCGTCTTTGTGGGCAATAGCGTGAGAAATAAAATCTGATTCGGGTTGAGTTCTGACTTGAACTCTAAAAATACGCTGGGCAATTTGAGAGTTGATTCTGGCAAGAAGGCTTTCGAACATGGTAAAGGCTTCCTGTTTGTATTCAACTAATGGATCTTTCTGGGCATAACCGCGAAGACCAATGCCATCGCGTAAATCAGTGAGATCGTCGAGGTGTTGCATCCAGAGTTGGTCAATGGTGGTAACGGAAACAAGTTTTTCGATTTGAGTCATGGTTGGATCGGAAAGTTGTTTGATCCTGGATTCATAAGTTTCATCAATAATTTTTTGGAGCCGGTTATTGATTTCTTCCGGGTTAGTAGTTGAGGAAACAAAATTTTTAACTTGCTTTTGGGAATCGTGGTCTAAGGGGACAATAGTGAGGAAGTTTTGCAAAAGGAGGTTGGTTTCGTCGTCAGTGATCCCGGCGGGGGCAAGAATATTGGTGAGCAGGTTGATTTCCTGTCTGAGGGTGTCTTGAATACGGGACCGTAAAGTTTTGGGGTCTTTGGTGGCATCTTCGAGGATTTTGAGGCGGCGAGTGTAAATAATTTCCCGTTGTTTGTTCATAACGTCGTCATATTCGACAACATTTTTTCTTTGATCAAAATAGAAGGACTCAACTTTACCTTGGGCGGTTTCAATGGCTTTGCTGACCATATTAGCTTCTAGAGGTTGATCTTCGGGGACTTTGAGAAGGTCCATTAAGCGAGAAACTTGTTCGCCGCCGAAGATACGCATGATGTCATCTTCGAGAGAAACGTAAAAACGGGAAGACCCAGGGTCGCCTTGGCGGCCAGAACGCCCGCGAAGTTGGTTGTCAATGCGACGGGATTCGTGTCTAACGGCACCGATAACATGAAGACCACCAAATTCTTTGACCCGTTCGTGTTCTTTTTGCCATTCAGCCGGCTTCATATCAGAAGGGCTACCACCAAGAACGATGTCAACGCCTCGACCGGCAATGTTGGTGGCGATAGTGACAGCGCCGACTTGACCAGCTTGGGCGATGATATTAGCTTCGTTTTCGTGGTTTTTGGCGTTGAGAATCTGATGAGGAAGTCTTTTTTTCTTGAAGAGGGAAGAAAGAACTTCGTTTTGCTCGATGGATTTGGTGCCAATAAGGATAGGTTGGCCTAGGTGGTGTTTTTCGAGAACGTCTTGAAGAATGGCCGTATATTTGGCTCGAGTAGTTTTATAAACCAGATCGGAATGATCTAGACGGGCGACAGGCTGATGAGTGGGAACAATGACGACATCCAGATTGTAAATTTTTTTGAACTCCTCGGCTTCGGTGGCGGCAGTGCCGGTCATACCGGCAAGTTTGGTGTAAAGACGGAAGTAATTTTGGAGAGAGATAGTAGCCAGAGTACGGCTTTCTTGTTGAATAGTAACGCCTTCTTTGGCTTCGATAGCTTGGTGGAGGCCGTCGGAATAGCGGCGTCCATACATGAGCCGGCCAGTGTGTTCATCAACAATGATGATTTCGTCGTCTTTGATGATGTAATCACGATTGTTTTCAAAAAGCGTTCTGGCTTTGAGGGATTGTTCAACATGGTGGACGGTATCGAAATCTTTTTCGTAAATATTGTCAATATTCAAGGCCTTTTCCAATTTTTTTAGACCATAATCAGTTAGGTTGGCGGTGCGGAGTTTTTCGTCTACTTCGTAATCAGTATCTTGAGCAAGAGTTTTCATCAACTCAGCAAAGCGGTAGTATTTGTCAGTTGGTTCGGTGTCAGGGGCAGAAATAATGAGCGGAGTCCTGGCTTCATCAATAAGAATGGAATCAACTTCGTCAACGATGGCAAAATGGTGACCTTTTTGGGACATCGAATCAAGAGATTGGGTCATATTGTCACGAAGGTAGTCAAAACCAAATTCGTTGTTTGTTCCGTAAGTGATGTCGGCGGCATAGGCTTCGTTTCTGGACACTGGTTTTAGATGTTGGAGACGATTGTCTTGGTG
This sequence comes from uncultured Pseudomonadales bacterium, assembly GCA_964366265.1. Classification (GTDB taxonomy): domain Bacteria; phylum Patescibacteriota; class Microgenomatia; order UBA1400; family Chazhemtobacteraceae; genus CAYIUD01. Next base: position 12,553 of record CAYIUD010000003.1, read on the forward strand.
AGAACTATCCTTGAAGTCCGGATCATAAATGGCGGCAGGGAGATTGCCTGAACCGGCATAAATAACACCGACGGTGAGGCCTAGATAATGATAGAGTGGGGCCATCCAGCCAGCGTCACGACGGGCAAGATAATCATTGACGGTGACGAGATGGGCACCTAGACCAGAAAGACTATTAAGAATGAGGGCGGGAGCGGCGGAAAGGGTTTTGCCTTCACCGGTTTTTTGTTCGGCGATTCTACCTTCGTGGAAAGCAATAGCGGCCATTAACTGGACGTCGTAGGGACGCAAATCAAGAACACGGACAGAGGCTTCTCTGGCTAAAGCAAAAACCTCAGGAAGGAGATCGTCGAGAGTTTCGCCTTTTTGCAATCTGGCCTGGTAACTACTGATATATGCAGGGAAATCAGCTTCTTTGAGAGCTTGCATATCAGCTTCAAGGCTGTTGATATGCGCAGTCATCTCGATGAGACGGTTGATTTCGCGTTTGTTGGTGTCTAAAAAGGTTTTGAGGAAATTGAACATAAAAGATTGTAAGCATCAATTATATCTCCTAAAGTGCCTACTTGCTTAGATGAATTAGATAGTTTGAAGCGGTACGGGTGGTTTTGGTATTGAAGATTTTTTTTAATTTTTCATGAAAATCTAAGGTAATTGGCTGATACTTGCCCCAAAATAGACGATTGATGATAACGTGAGGCGAGAGTGAAGTGAGTCGGTTGATGAATTTTTTTGATTCTAATTTTTGGGGAAATTGGTCGCCAAGATAACAGTCAACTAAAATCAGTGACCAGTTATCAGTCTTCAGTGAACAGTTATTGATAAATTCAACGGCGTCTGCGTTAATTATTTTTAGATTGGGGATTTGGTCAGCTAGAAAGTGTTCTTTGGCGATTTTAATTACAGTTGGGTCGATTTCAACACCGGTGATTTGGGCGTTTGGCCAACGGCGAGAGATAAGTCGGGCGGCAGAGCCGGCACCAAAACCTAGAATGAGGATAGTTTCAGGGTTAAATTGGGAAGGAAGAAGATCATTAAAAGCTTTATTCCAAATTTTTTCGATGACTTCACCTGATTGAGTCAGATTACCCATATCGAGACGAAGAGAGCCGGAAAAAATCACGAGTTCAATCTGAGTATTGATCTTTGAATGAAAACGTTTGAGGATTTGCGGGAAAAAATATTGCCTGAGATTCATTGCTTATTTTGGTTGTTTTTTTGGGGCGGAAAGTTCTGCTTTGATCTTTTGAGCAAGCTCATTCCAGGAATCGTATCGTTTTTGAAGATCTTTTTCAGTGAGTTCAATTGGAGGAATTTTTTCTTTTTGATAGGCGAAGTCGAGAAGAAGAGCGGCAAAATAGTCACGTGACTTGAGTGTGTCGGCACCAATGAGGATCAGATTGACTGAATGATCGTTTCTGGTGGAAGTGATAATGGTTGAGTAAGCCGATTTTTCAGTATAGGCAATTTTGAGGCCGTTAACTCCCGGGTAAATACCAAGGAGGCCATTCCAGTTGGGGAGATAATAAAAACCGTGGGTACTGGTGACGGTTAGATCTTCGCGGTCGGCTTTGCCGGCTTTGATAATTTCTGGGTAATTTTGTTGTACATTGTGGACCAAAATATATAAATCTTCTAAAGTTGAGTATTGATTGTCATCATGATAACCTTCTGCGTTAATAAAGTGAGTATTATTCATGTTCATTAGTTTGGCTTTTTGGTTCATGAGTGAAATGAAATAGTCAAGATTTTGACCATAAATAGTAGAAATTCCATCAGCTAAAGTGGCGGCGGCATCATTGGCCGAGGTAGAAATTGAGCCACGGATTAATTCGGAAACAGAAAGTTGTTCGTTGATTTTGAGTCCAAGAACTGTCGGTTCTTTAGTGATGGAATTGGTCGTTGTGGAAATCAGCTGATTAACAGAGGCAGTGTCTAATGCAACAATAGCGGTCATTAGTTTGGTAAATGAAGCAGGGTAGATTTTGGTTGTAGGATTGTTGGCAGAATAAACACGACCAGTTAGAGGACTATAGAGGAGATAACTGACACTTTTGGGAATTGAAGCGACCGAAGTAGAAGAAGAATAGTCAAGATTGGGAGGAGTGTTGATTTTTTTGTTTAGTTTTTCGGTTAAGTTGGGAGGATTATTTTGGTTTAACAGAGGTGACAGGAGAGCAATGGTCGAGTCTTGATGAAAAATAAACCATAAAACGAGACTTACGATCAAAGGGATGGTTGACCAGGGTAAAAAATACTTATTCTTCACCTTTTGAGGATTTCTTTGCCGACGTAAGGAACGAGGGCAGGAGGAACTTTGACAGAGCCATCGGCTTGTTGGTAGTTTTCGAGGATGGCGATAAACGGTCGAATGGTTGGAGAAGCGGTGTTGTTGAGCATATGAACGAACTTTAGAGTGCCATCTTTGGTACGGTAGCGAATGTTGGCGCGACGTGATTGAAAGTCGGTCATGATGGAATCTGAGGCGGTTTCGCCAAAGTTATTGCGGCCGGGCATCCAGGTTTCGATGTCGTATTTGCGGGCCTGAGGTTCGCCCATGTCTCCGGTACACATGAGAAGAACTTGGTAATGAAGATCTAGATCCTGATGGAGCTCTTCAGTGTATTGAAGTAGTTTTTCGTGCCAATCTAGAGAGACTTGGGGATCATTTTGACAAAGGACAACTTGTTCAACTTTGAGAAATTCGTGGACACGAAAAATACCTTTAGTGTCTTTGCCATAATTGCCGATTTCCCGACGGAAACAAGGAGAGTAGCCAAGTAGTTTGATTGGAAGATCTTTTTCGTTGAGGATTTCGTTGCTGTAATAAGAAACTAGGGGGACTTCGGCGGTGCCGGCGAGAAAATAGTCGTTCTGTGGATCGGTGTCGTCTTCTGAGAGTTTGTAAGCTTCTCGCTCACCCCAAGGAAAGTGACCGGAGTTAATGAAAGTTTGACGACGGTCGATAATCGGTGGAATGATTAGTTCGAAGCCTTTTTCGGAAAGTTTGTTGACAGCGTGTTGAGCCAGAGCCATGACTAGACGAGCACCATCACCTTTGAGGTAATAACCTCTAAAACCAGCGACTTTGGCGCCACGATCTAGATCAAATAATCCTAGGTTAAGACCAATCTCCAGATGGTTTTTTGGTTCAAAATCGAATTTTGGTTTTTTGCCCCAAGTTTTGATAATTTTATTACCGGAACTATCCTTCCCCACAGGAACATCATCGAAAGTGACATTGGGGATCTGAAGCATGAGGTCGAGAAGAGTTTTTTCAGCTTGTTTAAGCTGAGGCTCAAGATCTTGAAGTTTACTTTTTAACTCAGTTGATTCGGTGATGAGGGACTCTTTTCGTTCAGTCTTGAGCTGGTTGTTGAGCTCATTTCTTTTGGCTCTTAGGAGTTCAACTTGGGAGATTAAATCGCGACGATCAAGATCGACCTTAAGGAGATTATCAACAACCTTTGGGTTTAAATTTTTATTCTTGCAGGCAGTCTTGATTCTTTCGGGGTTTTCGCGAATATATTGTAGGTCCAACATGCCTACATTGTATCATTACAATTGGGGTTATTTGATGGCCTTGATGGTGTAGGTGATCAGACCGGCAGGAGCTTCGACGTTGGCGGTCTCGCCAACTTTTTTACCAAGCAAGGCTTTGCCGAGAGGTGACTCGTGACTGATTTTACGAGCCATAGGATCGGCTTCCCAGTCGCCAACGATATGGAACTCCAATTCCTGACCTTGACCAGTAATGACAATTACCTGATGTCCGAGATTAACGGTGGAATTGCCATTGTAGGCAGTGACTACTTCGGCTTGGGAAATAATGTTCTCAATTTCTTCAATCCGGCCCTGAATCCAGGCATGATCCTCACGAGCGGCATGATATTCGGCATTTTCAGAGAGATCACCAAAGTCACGTGCTGTGGCTACCCGGTCAATGACTTTAGGGAGTTTGTTTTCCTTTAGATCTTTGAGCTCATCTTGGAGAGCCTTGAGGCCATCGGGGGTTAGTTTGATTGTTTTTTTATTGTCCATATTTTCGGTAATATTGCAGTAATTTAGTTGTTAGTAATGATTTTGTCAATTTTGGCCATAAAAACCCTGCGGTCTCTTTGGTTGGCACTGAACAAAACAGAGAACTAATGAGGTTGGGCAGTTCTCGAATTAGATTGGGGTATTATATGTCGAGAGGTGGTCAGTGTCAAGAGTATTATTTATTTTAGCTTGATATATTGGTGTAAAGTATACTTTTTCTTTCTAGAAGATCGATTGTAGTTTTGAGGCTATTTGGTATAATTTGGGGGTTCTGGCCCCATCGTCTATCGGTTAGGACACCAGGTTCTCATCCTGGTAAGCGCGGTTCGACTCCGCGTGGGGTCACACATCGGACATGCAGTAATATTGCAGTATCTTGTCTTTTTGTGTTATAAAGTATATATAGATATGTCTACTAAAATTGAATCTAGTAGCAATTGGGTTATTGATGAGAATGTCCGTAAGCTTATTGACGAATCTAAAGGAGAAATTCATGAAGCCAAAGAACATCAACAAAATAGAGTAATAAAAAGTCCAATAGATGGTAGCCCAAGTAGGTTTTTGAGGTATGAAGGATCGCATGGAAGAGTCAGGGCAATTTTTAAGTCTGAATCAGGCGATGAGTTTTTGGTTGGTTAATTAGGGCTTAACGACATCGTCACAAAGAAACTTGTAGAGTGCTTTGTTGATGAGAATCTGATGCTGATACCAATTTTCCTCTGTTATGTGTCCTGTCTGTCGTAGTGCGACAATCATTTTTTTGT
>CAYIUD010000004.1:0-16396 GCA_964366265.1 uncultured Pseudomonadales bacterium
ACGTGTGCTCTTCCGATCTTATACCCTTCATTATTATCGCCCCCTGCCAAGGGGGAGATGGCGTTGCCAGAGGGGGTATCTGCCAATGGATAGCGAATGAAATAAAGTCTTCCTTCTCTCTCCTCATGGTTTACTTCCAGTTCCGAATAGCTCGTCCCGCACCTGGTGCAGTAGTTCACCAGTCTCTCTCCTCTATAAACTAATCCATCCTCATTCAACTTAATGAAGGTATCTAGCACCAAATCTACAATTTCCGGATCCAAAGTAAACTTAAATCTTTCCCAATCCGCACTTGCCCCCAATCTCTTCATTTGCGACACTGCTACTCCCGAATTCTCCTGCACATAATCCCAAATCATTTTATAAAGTGTGTTCCGATCAAAATCAAATCTCGATTTACCTTCTTTAGCCAACTTCTTTTCAAATACAAATTGCGTCTCAATCCCGGCATGATCAGTTCCTGGTAACCAAAGAGTGGCCTCACCCTTCATTCGGTGATACCTAATCAAGATATCCTCCACCGTCACAAACATTGCGTGCCCCACATGCAAAGGGTCATTCGCATTCGGTGGCGGCATAATCACTGTGAATGGTTTCTGCTTCTTTTTCTTTGCCTCAACTGCCCTTGGCGCCTCAAACAAGCCAGCCTTTTCCCAAGCCTCATAAATCTGTTGCTCTCGTGAATGATCGTACGTCTTTTCCATTTTGCCCTATTATCGCACGAGCTTATCTATCTCTCTACTGGTCAAAGTCCAGGCTCCGGTCTCAAGACCAAAGGATCTGCTTTCATTGGTTTTATCAACGCCGCCGCCCCAATCATTGCCGCGTTATCTGTACAGTACTTCATTTCTGGGACATACAATTTAATCTCGCCCAGCCAAGGGGGAGAAGCATGAAATGCAGAGGGGGTTTTTAATGCATGCTTAAATTCCTTTCTTAAAAGCACATTCGCCGCCACTCCACCCGCCAGCAACACACTCTTGGGTCGATAACTATTTACTGCTTTCATTGTTTTTTCTATCAACACTTCTACTACCGCTTCATTTATCTCCTTTGCTAAATAGGGGATTGTCTCTCGTAACTTCTCTGGATTTTTATTACTAAGCTCTCCAAATTGATTTACCACTGCCGATTTCAAACCACTAAAACTCATTTCATAAGTATCTTGATCCATCATTGGCCTCGGTAATTTGTTTACCACCAAATTCTCATCATTCATTACCGATTGAGCAGTCCGTTCAATCGCCGGTCCTCCTGGATAGGGTACTCCCAAAATTCTGGCACACTTATCAAAACACTCTCCGGCCGCATCATCTCGCGTTCCCCCCAACCACTCCCAATCCTCAATACTTTTCAGATAAATCAAGTCTGTATGCCCTCCGCTCACTACTAAAGCCACCGCCGGCAATTCCGGCGGCATTCTTATCTCGCCCTGCCAAGGGGGAGAAGCGCGAAGTGCAGAAGGGGTTTGTACAATCCAATTGGCGAACATGTGTCCCTCCATGTGATTCACCTTAATCAATGGCTTGTTCCAGACATAAGCCAGAGTTTTTGCCGTCTCCACTCCAATCAACAAACTCCCCATCAACCCTGGACCGTATGCCACTGCAATTACCTCCAGATTTTCCATTTTCACCTTTGCCTTTTTCATTGCCTCCTTAACAACCGGAATAATACTCTTAACTTGTTCTCTCGCCGCCACCTCCGGCACAATTCCGCCATATTTTTCATGCATCTCGCTCGAACTTGCTATTACATTACTTAGAACTTCCACTCCTTTCGCGTTACCACGAACAACAGCCGCCGAGGTTTCATCACAAGTGGTCTCAATTGCCAATATCATTGCTGAATTCTAACCCCAAACCCCAAACCCTGCACCTCCTAGTCGATCTTCACTCCTCGCAAATAAACCGACCGCCATGGTTGATAGTTACTGTAAAACGTTTTCTCAAAAGTCACCTCACCATTTTTTGTTACCTGATAATCAAAACTTGCTTTTGCTCCTGAAGCCGCCCAATCAACCTGAACTACTTTACCAACTGGCAAACTCGGATCATCTTGATAGATTGCTGGCGGAGGAGATGACAAACCCCATACTTTCGGCTTTGTTAACTTAACCACCCTACCATCATCAGTTCCATAAATCTCAAAACTAAGGTATCTCTTCTCCTCATCAATCACCGTTTGAATCAACAAATAACCCGGTGTATCATTCTTAAACTTCAAATCCGCCGTTGGGTTATAAACTGTCGCATCAATCCCTACTGGATAATTTTGTTCATAGTATCCTACCCGGTATGCATGTGCCTTTCTCTCCACAATCGGCAAGCCTACATCCAAAGCCGCCCTAAATAAGGTTGTTGATACTTGACAAACTCCGCCTCCATCTCCCAATACTGTTCTCCCTCCGCTGATTACATAAGCACTTTTAAACCCTGTTGCCGCCGAAACCTCCCCTAACGCTTGGTTAAAGGAAAAAATCTCTCCTGGTGAAATTAGTACCCCATTTATTCTTTGTGCCGCCAAACCCACATTGTGTACCCGATTAGGGATCGAGTGAAAATAAGTTGATTCACCCTTACCAACCAATTCCTTTATCCCCAAATCATTAACATCTTCAGTTGTGATTGCTGGTTTCATTCTCTCCACTGATACACCAACTACCCATTCTTCATTTTCCGCCAGTGTCATCACCCCATCAACCAGAGACCCGACCAATCTATCTTGTTCAACCCGTAACCCGTCTTTCCCTGGCCTAAACTCCTCAACCTTACCATCAACAAACTGGAAGGCTGCGTTTTGAGGCTCTCTGTCAATTTCTTTAGCAAAGCTTGTAACCTTAATTTGCAACTTATCTTTATCAACTCCTCCTTGGGCTACCGAAATCAATCCCACCAATTCATCTTCTTCTATAGCCCACTCATCTTCATCCACCGTCAACTTCAGTTTTTTCCCCAACAATTTACTGCCCAGCTTTATCGCCGCCTCCACCTTGTCTTTGTCCTTACTCACCACCACCTCTTCCACTGGCATTTCAACTTGGTCACTACTTATTGACGACCACCTGCTCAAAACAATCTCTCTCAAGTGTTTTCTATTCAACCTCACTCCATCTTTGCCTGGCTCCAAAACAATTTCTTTATTTTTATCTCCACCGACAACCCTCAACCCTGGCTGAATTTCTTCATCATCAATACTTGCCGCCATTTCTGCCGTGATCTTCTCCCATTTACTTTCATCGATTTCCACTACTAATCCAAAATCTAAACCTTCAAAATAACTTCTTTGAGCCTGGCCCAATCGCTCTATCCATCCACCCTTTCTCGCCACCATCCAAGCTTGCCCTGTAGTTTTGGGGATATTAACGCTGACCCCAACATCATCTGGTTCAATTATCCAGTTTTGATCACCCGCCACCAATCTAATTCCCTCAAGTTTTTGTTTCCTTAGTCTGTTATCAACCAACTTGGCCGCCATTTCTGCACTCATGTTCCCAACATTCATTCCCAATATTTTCACTCCGGGAACAATTTTTCTCCAATAAGCCGCTGTGTATGCAGTCATTATTATTACCATCAAAGAGACGATCAATCCGAGAATCACCATCAACTTACCACCATGTTTCAGGCCTTCATTCACCCAACCCTTCCCACACCTCTTACTATTAAAAATCGCCTTCATTCCCCAAATTCTATCTTATTAACCTTTATCCTTGTACTACCAACCAGTCATTAATTATTGTTATACTTAAAATAACGATCATCAGTTCAACTGTTTTCATGCCAGATTTCCCTTCACCACCAAATCAAGATCCGCTATCCACTTCCGGAAGTGGGGGAGTTGCCTCTCCGCCCAATATTCCGGCACCTCCGTCCGATTTTGCTTTAGATTCTCCCAATCCTTTCCCCAACACCATTCCTGATCCGACCCCAATTCCAACCGCGCCGCCGCCGGTTGAATCATTTGTCCAACCAGCCGTATCTACTCCTGAAACACCCCCAATTTCAACCATGCCCACTCCTGAGTCCTTCGCACCTCCACCTCCAATCGAACCGACACCTCAATCTACAGCGGCTTCTGCCCCCAAAAAATCACCTTTCCGTTTTATTGTCCCCTTCGCTTTCATTGTTCTTGTCCTTGGCGCCGTTGCTTTTGTTGTTGTCAAATTCATTCTTCCTTCCTTATCACCTGCAAATACCGATAAATCTTCCAATTCTCCAATCAGTAGCGGCAAACAAACTACCATTACTTACTACGGACTCTGGGAACCACCAGAAGTAATGAGGGTTGTTTTAGACGAATTCGAGAAACAAAATCCCGACATCAAAGTTGACTACCAACTCCAACAACCGACCGATTATCGTGAGCGACTTCAAACTCTCCTTGCCCAAAAGACCACCCCGGATGTTATCCGTTTCCATTCAACCTGGATCCCCATGCTTCTTGGAGGTCTCGCTCCCGCTCCAGAGACCATTCTCTCTCCCACCGAAATTTCCTCAAATTTTTATCAAGCAGTAACTGACTCAGTTGTGATTAGTAATCAGGTTTACGCCGTTCCTACCACCCTCGATGGTCTTGGTCTTTATGTTAACCAAAAAATGCTCGATACTGCCCAGATCCAAGTCCCCACCACCTGGGAAGACCTCCGCTCCGCCGCCAAAAAACTTACTCAATATGATCCCAATACTAAACAAATCTCCCAAGCTGGTGTCGCCATGGGCACGACTGCTAATGTTGACCATTGGCCAGACATTGTTTCTCTTATGATCGCCCAAAATGGTGTTAAACTTTCCGATCTCACCCCGGATAATCGAGCTAGTGAGGCCCTTCGCTACTACACACTCTTCCTCAAAACCGACAATGTCTGGAGCGAAAATCTTCCTTCATCGGTCCAAGCTTTCGCCGCCGGCAAAGTTGCCATGATTTTAGCTCCTTCCTGGCAAGCCTTAACCATCCAAACCCTCAATCCATCCTTGTCCTGGAAGATCTACCCCGTTCCTCAACTCCCAGATTCCCCTCCGGTTACCTGGGTCAATTTCTGGGTTGAAGGTGTCCCCAAGAACTCAAACAATCCAGAAGCCGCCTGGAAATTAGTTAAGTTTCTTTCCACTTCCCAAGCTCAACAACAACTTTTTGAAACCGCCACCAAACAACGTGGTTTTGGTCAGGCTCCAGCCAACAAAGCTTTAGCTAGCACCACAGCTAATAATCCCATTGTCGGTCCTTTTGTCAGCCAAGCCTCCACTGCCACAACTTTCTACACTACCAGTTTCACTCACGATGGTGATACCGGTATCAACTCTCGACTAATCAAATACCTAGGAGATGCCGTGAACAGCTATCAAAAAGGCACCAACGAAACTGAAATTGTTCCAACTCTTCAACAAGGTTTCTACCAAGTTCTTTCTCAATTTAGGGTCATTGCTCCCACTCCAGCTCCTGCCCAGTAATCCACAAATTCTTGCTAAGAAGATCTTTTCTAAAATCTTCAACCTTGTCTGAACCTTTATATCGGTCAGCAATTGATACTCTCTCTTTGCTCATAGTTTTCAGATTATGGCATACTGTTGAGGTGAATGAAGCAAAAGGTGAGTCAGAACCAGTTCAAAAATTAGAAGTGTCATTAGAAAACGTCGAGAAAATTTCCGAGCAGAATTTTTCCAGAATCAAAGACAGGTTATTTGATTTTTATTACAACCAGTTGCGTGACAAACTCATCTCTGAGGGGGAAGCAAGCATGGAATCCACAAGAGAGGAAATAAGAAATATGTTCGAACCGCACCCCGAAAATCTAAAAATCGATAATCTAAGGTTAATTAAGGCCTTTATGCCATATTCAGTTATTAGGCCTGAAAACATTTCTCCATGGGTACCAGAAGCAACAAAAAATGAAATCTTAAATGATTTGAAAGTCGCCAATATGGCGGATCGCAGCGAACGGTACTTTGGTAATAATGTCTCATTAGGAGTCGTTCAACTACTAAGAGAAGAAGGCTTATTAAGCGCATCGCATTCTGATAGTTCAATCACTGATGTTGGCGGAGTGACAAGACAGAGTTTTGAAAAAGCTGTAAGCGAAATAGTCTTACAAGAGGTACATCCAAATTACGCTGTTGTAAAAAAACATAGCAACGATCAGGAATATACTCAGGCGGTCAGAGGTTATGGAATATCACACGAGAAACCAGAAATGGGGATTTTAACAGTACTGTCTATGGAGGGTAAGGTTGGAAGAAAATCAACATTTACTTTTGGTGATTCAACAGTATTCCTCACATCTGCCGAAATGACAAAAAAACGAAACGCAGGGGTTAATTTAGCAGACTGGATCAGTTTGGAAAGAGCCATTTTACAAGGTGATTTATCACAAAAATCAGAACTTGAGAAAAAGATCACAGAAAAGCTTTTCCCAAAAGGCGATTATTATTGCGAGGCAAACACAGACGGAATGAGACCGTGGCTGCAAATTATCCCCTCTAGCCAAACAATTAAAGAAAATATCCTTGGCACAACCTCACTGATTCTTGCTTATAATTTGAACGATAAATTATTGCGTTGGAAAGTTATTAATCCATCTTTAGATTACTTAGAGGCACAAATTTTAAATCCGCTAAAACCAAGCGATTGTGAAAGAATTTTAATTAATGAATCGGTAAAACCATATTTGAAAAAGATTTTGAAACTTATGCCTGAAAAAATTCAACAAGATTATCAGAAGTTGCTAGAAGACGGTATAATTAGATATCACAGATACAAATAACTATGAAAGAGCGAGAAAATAGAGAAAAAGAATACAAGCTTCCATTCGAAGAAACTTCTGATCAACAAATTTTTGTTTTTTCAGGTTTCATTCGTCAAGGCGACAAACTTTTTTTTGAACTTGACTATGATTCTCCGGGACCGAAACATGGAACAATACTACGTTCAAATATTACTGATTCACATACCTACAAAATGACCAATTATGTTTTGTGGAATGGTGAAAAGTATCAGTACGCTAATCAATTGGCGCAATATAATGAATCATTATACGATCCCAAGCAAGTCGAACTTTGGAGAAAAAGACTCAGCCTGGAACAAATCAGTGTTTTTTCTCATTTAATCAAACAAATGATAAATGAAAACGGACTTGATAACCTTAATGGCGAAACGATTTTTTCAAACGAAAAGGTCATAAAAATTTTAGGCCTCGACCAAGAAAGTGCCTTTGACTATACCCCTTTAAAAAAAACTTCTGACGACCAAATCCTCGAATTGGCCTAAGCCCTACTTCTCTGTAAGATATCACCGTACGGGATGAAATTATGAAAGAAATCGAAAAAAAATCATCAGAGTACCACTTGCCGTTCGAAATAAAGCCGGGGTATCAAGTTTTTACCTTTTCAGGTTTTCTAAAAGAACAAAACAGACTATTTTTCGACCTCCGCTTTGAGGGTTGTAGTCGGATGCAAGGCATGATTCTCAGGACAAACATCACCGACGCTCATTCCTACAAAAAAGTCAATGAAGTTATCTGGACTGACGAGCCACATTACGCCAATCCGCCTACTGAATACGACAAAACTTTTTACAATCCAGATTCAATTGAACTATGGCGCAAACAATTAAGCCTTGAACAGGTGAGTATTTTTGCCGATTTAGTGAGTCAGATGGCGCAAGAAGAAGGTCTAGAAAATCTTTCTCAGAAGGACATTTTTAGCAATGAAGACGTCAGAAACATCTTAGGTTTGGATCTAGATGATCCTTTCGACTATACCCCTGTAAAAAAAACTTCTGACGACCAAATCCCCGAATTGGCCTAAGCCCTGCTTCTCTGTAAGATATCCTCATGACTCTTCGCTCCCGCATCAAACAAACCCTAGCCTATTCTGCCTTCTTCAACTACCCCCTCACCTCCAATGAACTCCACTTCTGGTTAATCACCCCTAAATCAGTTTCTCTTTCTGAGCTCAAAAAAAATCTTCCTCAAAAAGCCTTACATTCCAATATCAAACTCCGTCGCAAAAAAAAACTCCTCACCACCCAAAAACTTCAAGCCAACCAAAAAGCCCTCAACTTTCTCCAATCTATCCCCACTATCGACCTTGTCGCCCTCACCGGCTCTCTCGCCATGGATAATGCTAAGTCCGGCGACGACCTTGACCTTATGATTGTGACCAAGTCGCACACTCTCTGGCTCACCCGGCTTTTTATCATTCCTTTATTCAGGATATTTTTCAAAACTCGCTTTCCCCAAAAACAACAACCCCAAAACAATGACGCCATCTGCCTCAACCTCTGGCTTGACACTCAATCGCTTACGGTTCCACCCTCCAAACAAAACCTTTACATTGCCCACGAAGTCCTCCAAATCAAACCCATCTTTAATCGGGGAACAACCTACGAACATTTCATTCTCAACAACTCTTGGTCTTCAAGTTATCTTGCCAATGCCTACAAATCTATAACCCTAAAATTTACACCTTTACCCCAGGATACCAATCAAGATTTTTTCTTATCAGTTTTCATCCGGCTCTTATCACTTCTCAACTTTCTTTCTTTCAAACTCCAATATTTTTACATGAAGCCTAAAATCACCAGAGAGTACGTTACCCTTCACTCGGCCTATTTTCACCCCAGAGACCTCTCCTCAAAAATTTCTCGACATCTAAAACAACGTTATACTTGAACGAATATGATCGTTTCCAATCTTTTTACCTCCTACATTTATCAACCATTTTTTAACATCCTCGTTGGTATCTACTGGTTTATTTCGCGAATTGGTTTTGAGCCAGACATGGGTTTTGCTGTTATTATTTTTGCTTTAGTTATTCGGATTATCATGCTTCCTCTAACTCTGGCAGGGGATCAGAGTGAAACCGAGAAACAAGCCATCATTGCCAAAATCAAACATCTCAAAAAAGAGTTTGCCAGTAATCCTATCCGTTTTCGTGAAGAACAAAAAAAAATCTTCAAAAACAATCCTGCCGCCCTCGTTTCTGAGTCAATCACTATCCTCATCCAGATCGTTATCGCTCTTATGCTTTACCGCATCTTCAAAACCGGCCTTGAAGGATCTGATTTTCATCTCCTCTATGACTTCATGCCTTCAATTCCTCAACCAATCAACCTTATCTTTCTTGGCCGCTTTAACCTTTCCTATCCCAGTCCCACCCTCAATCTCATTCAATCACTGGCTATTTTTATCTATGAATCACTCCACATGCTTCTTTCTCCTCAACCAACTTCTCGTCGGGAATTTATCTCCATGGGTCTCCTAATGCCTACGATTTCATACATCATTTTTAGTTTCCTTCCTTCAGGCAAAAAACTCTTCATTATTACCACTATCTTTTTCTCGATCAACCTTCTATTAGTCAAACAGCTCCTTTTCTGGTACCATACTTACTTGAGCCCTAGTAAAAAACAAGGCTAAATCGGGAAAATTTCACTAATTAGCTCAGAACCCGTAACCCGGAACGCAGAACTGAACATATGGCTGATTTCGACAAACTAGTTGTTGGTTTCCTTGTAGATGAGGTTGTTGGTGGTTTTTTTGTTTCTGTGCCTCCTGGACACGTCGCTTGTATCTATGACCGTGGCCAAGGAGTCTTACCCCGCGTCTGGGGACCTGGGCTTCATCTCAAACTCCCTTTCTGGCAAGTCGCCAAACTCTTCAACGCCCAAATTCTCGAATACACTATCCGTAAAGGATTTAACATCAACAACAAAGAATCACTGGGAGACGAGCCCATCTTAACCACCACTAAGGACGGCTACCCAATCTCCATTGAAGGTTCAATTCTTTTCAAAATAGACAAAGCCAACGCCCCGGAAATCTGGGAAAACATTGGTGACGATTTTGTCAGCAAGGTTGTTCGTCCTTTTTCCCGCTCCCGTATCGCCAATATTTTTACCCAAATCAACGCCGAAGCCATTCGTTCATCACGAACTCTTGTTGAAGACTCTCTCAAAAACGAACTCAGCCATTTGTTTGATGATAAAGGTCTAATCATCGAAGGCGTCCTTCTCTCCGAAGTTAAAATTTTGAACCACCAAGACCAACCTCAAAAAGAAATTATTTTCGAACCAGAAACTTTTCCTCATCCAACCACTCCATAAACTTTCTTTTCCCGATATACTTAAGAAGAAATACTGGTCATTGTTAACTGGCCACTAAAAACTGACATATGCGTACCATCTTCGAAATTCGCACCGCCAAAGACTCAAAAGAAACTCCCGAAGCAACTATTCAATTACTCAGTAGTTTGGGTAATATTCTCCGCTCAACTTTTTGGCAACGCTTCCGTCACCAACAACCAACCCTAAGTTTAGAAATCGCTAGTCTCAATCAACGCGTTTTTTTTATCATCACCACTGATTCCCCAAACGAAGCGTTGGTCAAAAGCCAAATCGCCGCCCAATACTCCACTGCTGTCATTACTGCAATGGACGATTATCTGCCCATCTGGAGCCAACATGGCTACCAAGCCACTGGTCAAATGGTTCTCTCCTCTCCTCATTACTTTCCCCTCAAAAATTACACCAAATTTTCTGATACTGATCCTATTTCTGCCATCCTTGGCGTCTTAGGCAAAACCCCACCCGGAACCGCCGCTATCATTCAAATTGTTTTAAGTCACGCCCCTTCTCACTGGGTTAGTACTGGCAAAAATGTTATCAAAAGAGGCATCAGTTCTACTCCTGAAACTTTTCAGGCTCATCCTCAACAAGCCCTAATCGAAGAAAAACTCTCTACCAGAGCCTATCTTGCTGACATCCGCCTTCTCAGTATCGGTCAAGACCAATCTCAAGCCCAACTAATTCTTTCTCAAATGGCTAGTGTTCTGGGCACCTACTCCCTTTCTGAGGGCAATTCTCTGATTCTTTCTCAATCAAAACCCAAACACCAACTCATCAAAGCTATCGTCAACCGTTCCGCTCAGCCAACTCCTCGCCATCAATATCTCAATTTACTTGAAATTGCCTCTCTTTATCATTTCCCCGGAGAAACTCTGTCTGGTCTCCGTAACATCGCTTGGGGCAAAACTATCAAAGGCGAGGCTCCGGACAATCTTCCCACCAACGAAACCCTTGATCCGGAAGAAATTAATCAAACCACCTTTTTTGCCACTACCGAATATCGCAACCAGATGTCGCCCTTTGGCATCAAACTTTCCGATCGTCGTCGCCACTTTTATATTCTTGGCAAATCTGGAACTGGCAAGTCCACTCTCATTGCTAAGATGGCCATTGATGATCTCAACAAGAACCGCGGCATGGCCGTCATTGATCCACACGGCGACCTAATCGAAGGTATCCTTCTCGATCACATTCCTGAAAATCGTATTCAGGATGTTGTCTATCTCGACCCTTCTCAAATCAACAATCCTTTTCATATCAACCCTCTCGAAGTTCTCAAACCTGAATACAAAGACCTCACTGTCAGTAACATTATGAGCATCTTTACCAAACTCTGGGCCAATGTCTGGTCCGCCCGCATGGAATACATCTTAAGAAATACTTTAGCCACCCTAGTTGAAGTTCCTGGCACTACTTTTCTCGACATTCCTCGCCTCCTTACTGACAACAAATTCCGTGCCAATCTTCTTGCTCAAATCGACCCTGTCGAAAATCGTGTCATTCATGATTTTTGGCTCGCCGAGTACAACCAATACAACGACAAATTTAGAAACGAAGCCATTGCTCCCATCCTCAACAAAGTCGGCCAATTTATTGCCAGTCCCAAAATTCGCTCCGTTATCGGTAACCCCAAATCCACTATTAATATCGAAAATTTAATGAACACTGGCAAAATCGTTCTTCTCAATCTCTCTCAAGGGAAAGTGGGGGAGGAGAACGCCGCTTTGCTTGGCGCCATGTTTATCACCCAATTCCAACTTGCCGCTATGAATCGTATCAATATCCCTGAAAACCAACGCCGAGACTTTTTCCTCTATGTTGACGAATTCCAAAATTTCGCCACTACTTCCTTTATCAAAATCCTTTCCGAAGCTCGCAAATACCGACTCGACCTCATTCTTGCCAACCAATACACTGCCCAACTCCCCGAAGAAATTCAAAAAGCCATTTTTGGCAATGTTGGTACCATTGCCGCCTTTATCATGGGTGCTGATGACGCTGGCACCCTCTCCAAAGAATTCGGCGAAATCTATACCACCGACGACCTTGTTAACCTTGGCCGCTACCAAATCATTACCAAGCTTTCCATCAATGACCGTATCAGCAACCCCTTCCCAGCGTATACCTTGCCTCTACCTTCTCAAAAAAACGACAACCGCCAACGCACCCTCGACGCCTCCATCCTTCAACACACCGCGCCCAATAACCAAACTCCAACTCTCTCATACCAAGACACTCCCAAACCCGATTTTCCTTTTCCTTATCCCCCCGTCCAAACTCAAGATAAACCACCAATCAGGCAAAAACCAACCGATTTTAGCCAAGTTGAAGTTGGTAAAATCTATTCCGGTATTGTCAAAAATATCAAAGACTATGGTGCTTTTGTTGAAATCCTACCCGGTTACGAAGGCCTTGTTCATATTAGTAATATGAGCCATCAACGTCTCAATCATCCCAGTGACCTCGTCAAAAAAGGAGATATCGTCAAAGTCAAACTCTATCAAATCGATGATCAAAACCGCCTCAATCTCACCATGAAGATGGATCAATCCGATCCTTCCTCCAAATAAAAAACTTCCCTCATTGACTCTCAAATCTTATAATTATAAGATACTGAGCATGCACTTTAATTTTCCTTGGAGGAAACATGACTACCTCTCCGCACATTGAAGTTTTGAGTTCATTAAGAAACAACGAGTATATTGAGGAAATCCATCTCACCGATTTCCGTCACTACTCTTCTTTTGAAAATGGACTGACTACCAGAGAAAAAGTCTGGATCTTTTCCGCCACTCTGCGTTCCCGACCTCATCTGATCACTCTCTCCTTCGGGAGAAGTTTTGAGCCAAAGCAACAACTTACTCTCTCTACTACGATCCCTCCGACCGAGTATTTGCCCGATGACGTCATCAGGCGTTTAACTGGTTCTATCAATCTCAACCGCAGGGACCAGACTTTGTCAAAACCCTACCTTGTTGCTTTTGGTGACAGTTATGAACTGGATGATAGCCCAATCCTTGAAGAGTTGGATCTGGTTACCCTTCATTTCTTCGACGATTTTCCCCGTTCTTTGGAAGTTAGGAAAATTACCGAGGATAATCCTAAGGCAATCTCCGCCGACCTCTCCATTATCTATAACCACCTCGATCTCTTTCGGAAAAGTGTTCTTGATCTCAATACCAGAGCCAGGGAAAACATTGAAAATGTCCTCCATGTTTTCTCTCAACTCTAGCTAACTAGGGTGACTTCAATCAGTCACCCTTTTTCTTGACAATTTACCAAACATCCTATAGGATCAAAAGGTACTTTCAAACTAGCCCAAGGAAAGCCAATGTCTAAATTGACCGCCATTTTTTTCTTTTCCCTTTCTCTGGTGATCACCACCAGCGCCTTTGTCATCGCCTTTTACCCATCTGCTCCCTCGCCGGATCTCAATTTTGTTTCCGGACCAGTCGAGGCCTCTCTCCTCGTCATCACCTCACCAGCAACCAGTACCCGTGGCGTTGGTTACCTGGCCTTCACTGATGGCCAGGTCAAAATCATTTCTGTTGCCCATGTTGTTTCAGCTTCAATGAGAATCAATCGTCTTTCTGACGGTTTCGAAATTGCCTGGAATAATCTCAATTGCCTTGATCTTAAAAATGACAGTCCTTGTCAAATTTCAAGCGATCTTGGTTCAGCTGTTATCACTCGCGACGTCTCCGCTATCCCCGCCGAAGTTTCAATTTATGACCGAAATTCCAGTCTCTGGTTAACTTTCAAGGTTATCAACCTTGAACTAGGTGAAAACCTTTTTGCCATTCAAGGTCTTCCAATAGATCTCGATAGCGACGGCATTACCGACTTCCAAGCCAAAGTCTGTCGGGGCATGAGCGGTTTACCCGCTATCGAAAGCCAGCAGGGTGTTTTAATTCGGGATCAAAACGGTCGTTTTATCTCCCGGGGAGAACTTGCCTTAGGCATTGATCCAATTGGGGATTGCACCTTTACTGGCGGCGTTTTCAACCAAGAGTTTTGAGTCAAAAGCACAGTATTATCACTGTGCTTTTTTTGTACCTCTTGACACCGTCAACAACTCTCCCTAAAATAGCACTCATCAACCCCGGTTGCTACCTCTAATAACCAAACTCTCTGCCCAAATTCGGATTATTTTTAAAAATTAGACCAATTCTATGACCAAATCAACCAATCCTTACAATTTTTCCCTTGACTCCCTCACTCCCACCCCTGGCCACGTCCTCATCAAACCCGCCGAAGCCGAAAAACAAACCACTTCTGGTATTTACCTTCCCGACTCCCATCAAGAAACTCCTCTTTATGGCTCTGTTATCGCCGTTGGTGCTCAATATGTTTCTGAAGCTGGCACCACCATCAACTCTCCAGTCAAACCTGGTGATATTGTCATCTACAAAAAATGGGGCGGCAACGAGGTCAAACTTAATGAAGTTGACTATCAATTCCTCAAATTTGACGACATCCTTGCTGTCTCAGGAGCTCCCAAACGTGGCCGAGGTCGTCCTAAGAAGAACAATTAATCACCAATTATTAACAACTAATCACTAACCATGTCTGCAAAACAAATTATCTATTCCGAAGAAGCCCGAAAAAAATTAAAAATTGGTGTCGATAAATTAGCTAGAGCTGTCGTTACCACTCTCGGTCCTCGTGGCCGCAACATCGCTATCGACAAAAAATGGGGTGCTCCTAATGTCCTCCATGATGGCGTTTCTGTCGCCAAAGAAATCACCCTCGAAGATCCTTTCGAAAACATGGGTGCCCAACTTGTCAAAGAAGCCGCCGAGAAAACAAACGAAGCCGCTGGTGACGGCACTACCACCGCCACCCTCTTAGCTCAACAAATTGTTGACGGCGGCATGAAAGCCGTCAGCGCCGGCAGTAATCCTATGTTTATGAAGCGCGGTGTCGACAAAGCTGTCACTGCTGTCACCAATGAACTTAAACAAAATGCCAAAGCCATCAGAGAATCTGATTGGGAAAATGTTGCCACCATCAGTGCTCAAAATCCTGAAATCGGTAAAAAAATTGCCGAAGCCATTCAAAAAGTTGGTAAAGACGGCTTAGTCGAAGTTGAAGAAGGTCGTACCACCCAAATCGAAATCGAAGTCAAAGAAGGTATGGCTTTCGACAAAGGTTATGCTTCCGCCTACTTCGTCACCGATACCGAAAATATGGAAGCTGTTGTCGAAAATCCTCACATTCTCATCACCGACAAAAAAATCTCCGCCATCTCTGATTTACTTCCCCTCCTCGAAAATCTGGTTAAAGTCAGTAAAAATCTAGTCATTATTGCCGACGAAATCGATGGTGAAGCTCTCTCTACTTTGGTCGTTAATAAACTCCGAGGTGCCTTCAATATCCTTGCCGTCAAAGCTCCTGGTTTTGGCGACCGTCGTAAAGAAATGTTGGAGGATATCGCCGTCTTAACTGGTGGCACGCTCATCAGCGAAGACACTGGCCGCAAGCTTGATTCCGCCACCCCTGAGGACTGTGGTCATGCAGACCGAATTGTTGCTACCAAAGATGAAACTAGACTTATCGGCGGTCATGGCGCCAAATCCGAACTAACCAATCGCATCAATCAAATCAAAGGTCTAATTGAAAAAAATACTTCCGAATTTGATCGCGAAAAACTTCAAGAACGCCTTGCCAAGCTCAGTGGGGGAGTTGCTGTCATCAAAGTTGGTGCCGCTTCCGAAACCGAAATGAACGAACTCAAAGAAAGAGTCAAAGATGCTGTTGGTGCTACCAAAGCCGCCATCGAAGAAGGTATTGTCCTTGGTGGAGGTGTCGCTCTTCTCCGCGCTGGCAAAGTTCTTAAAAATCTCAAGTTTGAGAATGACGATGAGAAAGTTGGTATCAAAATTGTTGCTGATGCTCTTAGTCAACCCCTCCGCTGGCTTGCCAAAAACTCCGGTGCCGAAGAAGGTTGGGTTGTCAAACAAGTCGAAGAGTCGACCAATCCAGCTTTCGGTTTCAATGCTACCACCCTCGAATTTGGCGACATGCTTAAGGCCGGCATTATTGACCCGGTCAAAGTGACTAGAGCCGCTCTCCAAAATGCCGCCTCTGTCGCTAGCATGATTCTTACTACCGAGGCTCTCGTCACAGATCTCCCCCAAAAAGAAGAACACGACCACTCTAACGGTGGCAATCCTGGCATGATGGGCATGTAAGACTCTTCTTACTTGAACTCAAACAAATCCTACCCCCAAGAAAAACCTCTTTAACCATGGGGTTTTTCTATATAATCCAT
>CAYIUD010000005.1:0-16264 GCA_964366265.1 uncultured Pseudomonadales bacterium
TGGAAAAAAAACCACCAATTAGGTACAGTTGTTCTCGAGATCGGTTCCCATAGTAATAATCGTGACAGGTCAATTCTTCAAAGTTCCCGTCCCGATATTCCCGATCAAGATCTTATGGTCATTCACATTGATCCCTTAAACGAAAGGACTGATCGAGTCAATCGCAATAAATTTCCTCAAACCACCCTAATAGTCGCAGATGAGTTCGACTCACATTTAGCCTCCACTATCAAAAACCAAGTGGATCTGGCTGTCGTTGTTGGGCTCATCCCTGAAAAAGAAGTAGAAGATACCATCCTCGACGGGCTAGAAAAGCTTGCTCCCCATTATGTCTACCTTTATTTCGATACAAATAGCGGCGATCGCTTAAGATCTGGTAGATCAGCTAAAGAGACGCTTCAATATATTCTTCACAAAATGACCAATTATTCTCGAGAAGAAGATGTTGCCTTATTACCCGCTCATGTAGTTCCTAACAGCGGCATTATTACGGCTGGTAATGCCGTCAAAGTAATTCTTGAACGCAACCGCTAACTTAATTTTTCAACCAAATCCCGATATGAGGCCGCTTTTTCAAACTCCCAATTCTTAGCCGCTTCATTCATCTTTTTCTTAAATATCTTTGTTAGTTTAACCCTATCGCTTGGCGTTAATGCCTCAACCTCAATCTCCTCTGGTCCACTCCAACCAAAACTAGCCAATTCAGCTATCCCTCTCGGTTTCATCTCCTCTTTTTTACGATTTAATAGCTTTTGCCTCACTGGTTTAACGATCGTCTGTGGTGTAATTCCATTTTCTTCATTAAATTTTTTCTGAATTTCTCTTCTTCTCTCAATTTCCTTAATTGCCCTATCCATTGATTGCGTCATTTTATCTGCGTACAAAATTACTTTGCCATTCACATGCCTAGACGCTCGCCCCATCGTCTGAATCAAAGATGTCTCTGAGCGCAAGAAACCTTCTTTGTCTGCATCCAAAATCGCCACCAAAGAAACCTCTGGCAAATCCAATCCTTCTCTTAATAAATTAATTCCCACCACCACATCCACTTCCCCTAATCTCAAATCATCCAATACATCAATTCGGTCTAAAGTCTTCACGTCTGCATGTAAATAATGCACTTTAATAGGTTGAACTAATTCTTTTTCCACCCTTTCCTTAACCCATTCCTGATCTTGTAAATACTCAGCCAATTCTTCAGCCATTTTTTTAGTTAAAGTTGTTACCAACACTCGTTCACCCTTTTTCTTTCTTAATAAAATTTCTCTGACTAAATCTTTTATCTGTCCCTCTATTGGTTTTATTTCTATCTCTGGTTCCAATAAACCAGTCGGTCTAACCAATAACTCTGTTACCTCACTCCCCGCCAAACCCAACTCCCAATTAGCTGGAGTCGCACTCACGTAGATCGTTTGGTCAATCCGTCTAGCAAACTCCTCATATCTAAGTGGCCTGTTATCAAGTGCTGAGGGCAACCGAAAACCATGTTCAATCAACACTCCTTTTCTAGATAAATCACCTTGGTACATCCCCCTAATTTGCGGCAAAGTCATATGACTTTCATCAATAATCATCAAAAAACCGTCCTTGTTAAATTTTTTTACATTCTCTGACATGTAGTCAAGCATCGTAAAAGGCGCTTCCCCAGGTTCCCTACCATCAAAATATCTTGAATAGTTTTCAATTCCATTTACATAACCCATTGACTCAATCATTTCCAAATCATAATTAACCCGCTGTTCCAAACGCTGTGCTTCCAATAACTTACCCATCTTTTTAAAATCTTCCAGTCTTACTGCCAAATCTTTTCTGATTTGAGCCACTGATTGTTTTTGGTCACCAGAATTACCTAAAAAATGTTTCACTGGTGAAATCAACGCCCTTTTACTCAATATTTCTTCAGCACCCATCTCAATTGGTTCCATTTCCAAATGATCCATCCACACTAAGTCTCTGATTCCTTGCTGATCAAAAATAATTCGCAAAACATGATCTCGATCAGCTGGCCAAACTTCAATATTTTCTCCTCTAACCCTAAATTTCCCCCTCAACAATGGACCATTTATTCGTTCATACTGTAAGTCAATTAGTCTCTTGATCACCGCTTCTCTCGAAATTACTTCCCCAGCAATCAATTCCATAATGTTCATTGCATAGTCTCGGGGAGAGCCCAAACTATAAATTGCCGAAACTGAAGCTACCACAATTACATCAGGACGCGTCAATAAGTTAGTTGTTGCCGCCAACCTCAATTTATCAATTTCATCATTTATACTCGTCTCCTTCTCGATATAGGTGTCAGTTTGCGGGATATATGCTTCAGGCTGATAATAATCGTAGTAAGAAACAAAATAAGATACGGCATTTCCTGGAAAAAAATCTCTAAATTCCTGATACAGTTGTGCCGCCAAAGTCTTATTATGAGAAATAACCAGCACCGGTCTCTTCGCCTGTTCAATTACCTTTGCCAAGGTGAAGGTTTTTCCCGAGCCTGTCACGCCCAACAGAACCTGGTTTTCCACTCCTTGTTCAATTTTCCGCCCAAGCTTCTCAATCGCTTCTGGTTGATCACCAGCTGGAATATATGTAGCCTTTAATTTAAATTTCATTTCTCTATTTTACCAGAAAATACCCGAAATCTCCCCCTTGACTTCGGGTTATTTATGGTTTAACTTTAAACTATCTTAACATTTATCGAGCTCTTATCACTGAGCTTTTACAACTAACCTATGACCGTCACTCTCTACAAACGTCAACGACAAATTGTTGATTTCATTTCCCAATATATTCAACATCATGGTTATTCACCCACCCTCCAAGAAATTGCCAACGCCCTCGGCGTCTCTTCCCTTGCCACCGTGCACGAACATCTTGCCACTCTTATCAAGAAAAAAATCATTCGCAAATACGAAGGTGCCGTACGGGGTATTGAAATAGTTGATAAGAAAATTGGTCAAACACTCTCGACTGTCGAACTCCCTATCCTTGGCTACATTGTCGCCGGCAAACCGATTGAACCTTATGACGAACAGGATGCTACCTTAAAAGTCTCTCCTGAGATGGTCTCTGGTAAAAAAAAGGCTTTTGTTCTTCGGGTCAACGGTGAAAGCATGCGCGATGATGGCATTTTTGACGGTGATTTTGTTGTCTGCGAGGAGACCGCTCAAGCTATTGATGGTGACATTGTTATCGCCCTTCTCGAAAACGGCCTTGCTACTCTCAAACGTTTTTTCAAAGAAAAAACCCGCATCCGTCTTGAACCAGCCAATGCCGCCATGAGTCCAATCTACGCCACCAAAGTCAGAATCCAAGGCAAAGTTGTCGGCGTTATCAGAAAATTTTAACTCTTAAGTTCCTCGAGGCGATTTCTCAAATAGCGCTTATGTTTGGTCACCTTATGCCAAACATACCAGACTCCCACAACAACGATCAAACCTGCCACCAAATAATCAAATCTACGGAAATACTCTCCCAACACTTCCCAATTCTCACCCAGTTTCACTCCTAAATAACCCAACGGAATAGACCACAAGATCGTCCCCCAAAAAGCATAAAAGGCAAACTGCTTCACATCCATCTTCGAAATTCCTGCTGGCAGTGAAATAAAAGTTCGGATCACCGGCAACAACCGTGCCACAAAAGTAATTTTGTTACCATGCTCTCGAAACATTTTTTCTGCCTCATCCAGTTCATATTCAAATACCAAAACATATTTTCCATATTTACGGATTACTGACCTCACCACCGTTTCTCCGCCATAATAACCCAAAGCGTAAGAAAACAAAGAGCCAACCATACCACCAATGCTGGCGGCGATAACCGCCGGCCAAAAACTCAAATGTCCTTGACTTACCACAAAACCAGTAAACGGCATAATCACTTCCGAAGGTAAGGGTATATTTGCCGACTCAATTCCCATCGCCAAAGCTACTCCAAAATATCCGAAAGACTCAATCAAATAAATCGCAATCCCCGCCAAAAAAGAAATAATACCCTCAATCATCTCCTCATTCTAACCGACTCACTTATTCTCTGCAAACAACCTTTCCATCGTTCCTTGTCGCCCAAGCGATAACAAAGTTTTACCTTGTAATTGAGGATAATTGTCCCCCAAAACCGCTTTGTTCTCTGCAAAAAACTCTCCAATCAAAATCTGTTCATTTGTCCAAACCGCCTGCTTTAAGGCTTCAATTCTTGAACTTTCCGGAGATTCCAACTTCTTTATCCTTTCCCTAAACCAAGCGTAGGTATTCAATTTATTAAAAGTCACACACGGTTGCAGGACATCAACCAACGAAAATCCTCGATGTTTAAGGCCTTTACTAATCATCTCCGTCAAGTGATCAATATCGCCAGAAAAACCTCGCAAAACATGGCTTCCTCCCAACGTTAACATTAACTGGATTGGGTTAACCGGCTCATCTGCTACCCCATTGGGATAGGTCTTACTCACTGAACCTTTAAGCGCAGTAGGTGAGGATTGCCCGGTCGTCAAACCATATACCTGATTATTATGCAAAATCACTGTAATATCCGGATTAGACCTTGCCGCCATCACAATATGCCCCATCCCTTCTCCCAATAGGTCGCCGTCACCTCCTATTACAATCACTTTCAATTTACTATTTGCTAATTTTATTCCCTCAGCCACCGGAATTGCCCTTCCGTGCAGACCATGTAACCCATATACATTCAAAAAACTCGACATATTTCCTGAACAGCCAATTCCGTAAACGATTACAATTTCCTCTTTAGTTATCCCTAAATCAATAATTGATCTTTTTAAGGCCGCCCATATCCCATAATCACCACAACCTGGGCACCAAGTTGGAAACATTTTTGAATTCAAATCTTCTGGATTCATTTACTTTTAACAAAATTGACAATTTCTTCAGGATAAAACGGCCTACCATCATCTTTTCTTAAATTACCAGACGCTCCTAGACCCAAAATCTCTCTTACCAACCCTTCAAACTGTCCAGACATATTATTTTCAATAAAATAAAGTTTCTTCCCCTCTAATATCCCTCTAGCCGATTTAGGTAAAGGCCAAACGTGAGTAAAATGGACAAAATTAACACCATCTAATTCTTTCATTGCTTCTAAAATTGAACCTTTAGTACTACCCCAACCAACCAAAGTGACACCCGCTTCTTCTGGCCCATATACATTCGGCGGTTGCATCTCACTTGTAATTGCCTTGAGTTTATTCAATCTCCTCTGAACCATTATTTTTCGCATCTCCACTGTCTCATCAACCAAACCATCTGGACCATGTTCGTCAGAATTAGCAATATAAAATCCATTTCTAATTCCTGGTAAAGTTCTCATCCCCACCCCGTCCGGCGTTGGCTGATATCTATGGAAAAGCTGACCTTCCGGCTGACTCGGTTCAATCTCTATGTTCATTAATGGCACTGGTTGCCTATCTGACAAATTTTCAACCGAAAAGTAGGTTTCGTTTAACAGCTTGTCAGTCAGTAAAATCACCACTGTTTGATATTTTTGGGATAACTCAACCGCACGATAAGCTAACTCATAAGCCTCCTCCATATCACCCGGTGCCAAAACAATCTTCGGAAACTCTCCATGACCAGCATGGATCGCGAATCTCAATTCTCCCTGACCAGTCCAAGTTGGTAAACCCGTCGCTGGGCCTGGACGCATTGCCAACATCACTACCAGAGGCAATTCCAACATTCCTGTCAAACTTATCGCCTCTTGCATCAAGGCAAAACCACCACCACTCGTTCCCGTTGCCGCCTTTGCTCCTGCAAAACTCGCCCCCAAAGCCATATTTATCGCCCCGATCTCATCTTCGGCCTGTCTCGCCACCAAACCATTTCCTTCCTGATGGGCCACTAAGTAGTGGAGTAGGGGAGTCGAGGGTGTCATTGGGTACGCCGCATAAAACTGCAATCCTGCAGCCACCAAACCCATCCCAATCGCCTGGCTTCCACTAATTATCATTTTAGGATCCTCAACCTTATGGTATTTAACTTCCTCCCGATCATCACCGATCATTTCATACCCAACCATAAATGCCTTCTTGTTCATCTCCAACAAATCTTTTTTCTTACCTAATTGTTCTTCAATCAAATTCACAAAAATCTCCGGCTCAATCCCCAAAAATGCCGCGCTTACTCCTAAACAAATCATATTTTGCACAATCACATTCCCCAGTTCTTTAGCTTTCTCTACAATTGGTAACTGCACTAGTCGCGCCGCAATCCCCACAATATCCAAACCTTTATCCACCACCAAATGGGTCTCACTGTCCAACTCATCTTTGTAAAACAACACTCCATCCTGATTCAAAGCCACCATCACTGAAACCTTCTTTTTTGGAGCTGTTATCTGATCCTTGCTGGCCAAAACATGTGAAACTGTATGCCCTCCTCTAATCAAAGACGGATATTCACTATAACCAACTACCCACAAGCCAGCTCTCGACAACGCTTTCGCCATCATTTCACCCGTGGATGTCGTTCCCATTCCCGCCGCGCCAGCAATTTTCCAACTAATTATCGATTGAGTTCCTAAGGGCATTACCTCTACTATATCAATTCCTGTAAAATAAGTTCATGAAATTAACCCTCGTCGGACTTCCTCTTGGCAACATCGAAGATATTTCTCTCCGAGCCATCAAAGCCCTCGACTCCACTCCGTTTATCATTTGTGAGGATTCTCGTGTTTTCAACAAACTTTGGCGAAAACTCGAACAACTCAAACTTCTCAACCATCCTTTCACTGGAAGGTTTTTTATTCTCAATGATTTCAATGAGAAAAATAAACTCCCCCAAGCTCTTGATCAACTCAAAGAAATCGGCGAGGGGATTCTTGTTTCCGATGCCGGTCTACCCACTATTTCTGACCCTGGTTATGCCCTTACCAATGCTTTGCTTAAACAAGGTGGGGAATTAGATATCATCCCTGGCCCCACTGCCTCAATGAGCGCCCTAACTGTCTCCGGTTTTTCTGCTGATAAAGTTTTCTTTCTCGGTTTTCTCCCCAAAAAAACCAGCAAAATCAATAAACAACTCGATCTTCTCAACCCCTTAATTGGTCAGGGAATCACCATTATTATCTACGAATCCCCCTACCGGCTCCGCAAAACTCTTAACCTCCTCCTTACCAGATTCAAAACTGACACACCCGCCGTTCTTATTCGTGAACTCACCAAGGCTCATCAACAAATCATCCGTTCCAACCTCAGTGATCTTGCTACCACCCCTAAAATCTTTAAAGGCGAACTGGTTCTACTCCTCAGGATATAAAACCATCTAACTCTCTTCCAGCGTACTCGTATCTCCAACATCCAATCCCAGTTCCTTAGCCCTAAGCATCCGTCTCACAATTTTACCGGATCTTGTCTTTGGCAATTTATCAATAAACTCAATTTCTCGGGGATAGGCATGCCCTGCCAAATGCTTTTTTACCTCACTTGCCAATTCTTCCTTAAGTGCCTCACTCGGTTTAACTCCGGGACGCAAAACCACAAAGGCTTTGATGATTTGTCCTCTTACCTCATCCGGTTTACCAATTACCCCCGCCTCAACCACTGCCGGATGATCAATCAACGCCGACTCCACTTCAAACGGACCGACTCTCTCCCCTGAAGTCTTGATCACATCATCATCTCTTCCTACAAACCAAAAGTAACCGTCTTTATCCATATAAGCCCGATCGCCACTCACATACCACTCATCAACAAAATAACTCTTATATTTCTTCGGTCTTCTCCAAATTGTCTTCATCATCGAAGGCCAACCTTTTTTCAAAGCCAAACTTCCCTCCGTCATCGGCCTTAATTCTTTTCCTTCATCATCAATAATTGCCGCCTCAACTCCAGGGACAGGCCTCCCCATCGAGCCTATCTTTAATGACATTCCCGGATAATTGGCAATCGAAATTGCTCCTGTCTCTGTCTGCCACCAGGTATCATGAAAGACGATTCCAAGAACTTTAATTCCCCACCTTATTGGTGCCGGATTAAGCGGTTCACCCACGCTACACGCGTGTCTCAAATTAGATAAATCATACTTTTTGGGCAAATCATCTCCCGCCGCCTGCAGTAATCTTATTGCCGTTGGTGCCGTATACCACACTGTCACTTTCCAATCTTGCAAAATTTTGTACCATATCGCTGGGTCAAATTTTCCCTCAAAAATCACACTTGACGCTCCAACACTCCAACTCCCCAAAATCTCATACGCAATTCCCGTTACCCAACCAGGGTCTGCAGTACACCAATAAATATCATTATCTTTCATGTCCAAAACATATTTTGCCGTCATGTGTTCTTGAATCACCGCCTTATGTGTATGAATCACCCCTTTCGGTTTACCGGTCGTTCCCGAGGTATAAAGCATAAAAGCCGGATCATCCAAATCCATCTCCCTCACTTTAAATTGATCATCCATTTCCGCCATTAATTTATCCAGATCCTCAGCCAAAATGACCTTTTCCAAATCAGGCAAATTCTTCTTCACTTTGGTAATTCTGGGTAAAAGCTCCTTAGTCGTTATCACCACCTTGGCCGAACTATTTCCCAATCTATCAACCAAAGCCTTCTCCTGGAAAGCACTAAACAGAGTTCCCGCAATCGCCCCCACCTTCAAAGTTCCCAAGAAGCCATAATACATCGCCGGCACCCTTGGTAAAAAGAAAAATACTCGATCACCTCGATCAACTCCGAAACTCCGCAACAAATTAGCAAACTTACTACTCAATTCGTCTATCTCCTGAAAAGTAAACTTCTTTTCATTCAATTCAGCATCCAACCAATACAAAGCTACTTTATTTTTTAGCTCATCCTTAGCGTGCCTACTGATCGCATTATAAGCCGCGTTAAACTTCCCACCATCAAAGAACTCCAATTCCTCTTTCAAAAAAACCTTCCAGTCAAACTCCCTTCTAAATTTCTCGTAATCTTCGAGATTTGGAGCAACTCTCAAACATTTCTCTGCTACACTCACTACCTTTATTTCCATAAAAAGACAATATAACAAAACTCACTTACCAACAACCACTAAAATAAAGATTTTCCAAACATCCCTTCTGGTTGTTCAATTCCCATTATCTTCAGGACTGTCGGTGCCACATCTCCCAATACGCCCATATTCAAACTCATCCCCGCCGGTCTGTCTTTCCAAACCACTATTAAAGGCACTGGATAAGTTGAGTGTTCAGTATCTGTATCTCCCTTAACCAGGCTCTCCGTGTGATTACCATTCTGCATCTCTTCCGCATTACCATGATCTGCTGTTATCACTAACACACCTCCGAGTTCCTCAATTTTTTTCACAATCCTGCCAATTGCCTCATCCACCGCTTCAACAGCCTTAATCGTTGCTGAAATTTTCCCCGTATGAGCAACCATATCTGGACAGGCAAAATTAACCACCAAAAATCCATACTTACCTTTATCCAACTGTTCCAACAGAGCTGTCGTTATTTCCGGCGTTGACATCTCTGGTTTCAAATCATAAGTTGCCACCTTAGGTGAGGGAATCATCAGTCTATCTTCCCCCTTAAAAGCCCCATCCATTCCACCATTTAGGTAAAAAGTTACAAACCTTTCTTTCTCTGTTTCCGCCAGACGCAACTGCTCGATTTCCTGACCAGAAATTATTTCACCCAAAGTGTTCTCAATCATTAAATGGGGATAAGCAACCTCAACCGGCAAATCCGGTTCATATTCGGTCATTGTCACAAACACCAAATCCTTCAAAATTACCCTTCTCCTAAAAGGAGTATTTTCCGGTATTGATCTGATATGTTTTTTGTGAAATGTGGTCTCATAAGGATCAAATCCTTTGATTTCCATTGCCGTATTCTCAAAATCAGGCAGGACAAAAGCCTTCGTCAACTGTCTGGGTCGATCAATCCTAAAATTAAAAAAGATCACCGCATCGCCATCCTTAATCCTCGATTCCTCTGGTTTACCGCCGATTTGTACTGGTTCCACAAATTCATCCGTTATTGCCCGCTGATAACTCTTTTCCAAAGCCCCAATTGCCTCAGGTGACTGACTCTCAATCACCTCCGTCAAAGCTTCGTAGGCCTTCTCCGTCCGCTCCCACCTCAAGTCTCTATCCATTGCATAATAACGACCAATCAAAGTTGCAATTTTACCTACTCCCACACTCACCAAATCATCCTCCAAAACTTTAATTATCGCTTTCCCTTCGGTTGGAGTCGAATCTCTTCCGTCAGTAAACAAATGGAGATAAACCTTCTCCAACTTTTCTCTTTTTGCTAACTGGATTAATGCAAATAAATGGTCACTGTAAGCGTGAACTCCACCTGAACCCACCAACCCCATTAAATGCAAACTCGCTCCTTCTTTAGTTCTGCACACTGCTTTCATCAAAGCCTTATTTGAAAAAAAAGTCCCGTCCACAATCGACATGTTGATTCTCGGCAAAGATTCCAACACCACTCTTCCTGCTCCGATATTCAAGTGTCCCACTTCAGAGTTTCCATCCTCACCCATAGGTAAACCAACCGCTTCACCCGCCGCCTCCAATTTGGTATTAGGGTATTCCTTCAACAACCGATCAAAATTGGGTTTCTTAGCCAATGCAATTGCATTACCCGGCCCATCTGGGGCAATTCCCCAGCCATCTAACACCAAAAGCACCACCGGACCTTTACTTTTACCTTCATTCATTTTATTTCATTCACACTACTTGCCGAGCAGGAGCTACTCTTGATTGCAGTAAATTTTCGATCAGAGTCAACCTGTTGTATTTAACAACCCTCTCACCTCTCGCTGGCGCCCCAAATTTGACATAATCAGCTCCTACTCCCACCGCGAAATCAGAGATAAAGTCATCAGTTGTTTCACCCGAACGATGAGAAACCACTACCGAAAATTTATTTTCTTTAGCAACTTTGATCACTTCTACCGTCTCCGAAACCGTTCCAATTTGATTTGGCTTCACCAAAATCGAGTTACACGCTTTTTTGGCAATAGCTTCCTCAAGCCGTTTTTTATTTGTTACTAATAAGTCATCTCCAACAATCAAGACACTTGTACCCACAGCCTCTTTCAACCTCGCCCAACCATCAAAATCATCCTCCATCAAACCATCCTCTAGCTCAAACAGCTGGTAATCCTTACTAAGCTGAACATAAAACTCAATCATCTCATTAGACGTCAAAGGTTGTGTTTTGTCAGTAATCAGATACTTTCCATTTTTGTAAAACGAATCACTCGCCGCGTCTAATCCCAAAAACACATCTTTCCCTAAAGCATAATTACTCACCGTAATTGCCTCAACCAACAACTCTAATGCGTCAATATTGGTATATAGATTAGGCGCGAAACCCCCCTCATCACCAACCGAATAAACCGCATTTCTCTTAATCAACGCGTCCTTCAAAGTCTGATAAATCGTGTCACCAATCTTCAAAGACTCAGAAAAACCAACCCGCGACGAAGAAATCACATGGAACTCCTGAAAATCAAGGTTATTACCCGCTCCATGTTTTCCCCCGTTAATCAAGTTAAAAATCGGCACCGGCATACTCACTGCACCTAAATTCGCCAAACTATATTTGTCAGCCAGATACTGAAACACGCTTCTACCACTTACCAACGCCCCCAATTCACAAACTGCCTGAGATACCGACAAAATCGCGTTCGCTCCTAACTTAGATTTATTCTCCGTCCCATCCAACTCAACCAACATCTTATCCACCTTAGACTGATACAAGGGATCCATTCCTATTATTTTCGGTGCAATCATCGTGTTTACATTTGCCACCGCTTTAAGCACTCCCATTCCCCTAAATCTCGTCATATCTCGATCCCGCAACTCCACTGCCTCAAATTTACCAGTCGATGCTCCAGAAGGAACCGACGCCACCGCTACGTGACCGGCATCACTCCAAATCATGGTTTCAATCGTCGGGTTACCCCTGGAATCCAAAATCTCTCTCGCTCTAACTGCCTTAATTTTAACCATATAAATCAGTCTATCACGTCCTCCGTGATATCAACGTCTTCTCCGCATGCGCCACTATTTCCCTCGTCCTCTCAACAGCATCGGGAGATACTGATACCGAAGTTATTCCCCAATGAACCAATTTTTCCACCAAATCCGAATACTCACTCACCGCCTGACCACAAAAACTGGCCGTCAAACCCAACTTGACCGCTTTTTTGATCGCCGTCTCAAACATCCACAAAACTGCCGGATCCCTTTCATCATAAATCGGTGCTACTGACTCACTGTCCCTGTCTATCCCCAAGGTCAACATTGTCAGATCATTACTTCCAATACTAATCCCGTCAATCCCTGCCTTAGCAAACTCTTCTAACAAAATCACATTGCTAGGAATCTCTACCATCATCCACAACTTAAACGAGTTTGACCGTTCCAATCCATTCGCCGCGATAATCCGCTTCACCTTCATTAACTGTTCCGGCGTTCTCACAAACGGAATCATCATCCACAAATTCTTATACCCCATCTTATTACGTACCCGTTTTACCGCCTCCAACTCCAACTCAAACACTCGTTCATCGGTAATATATCGATAAGCTCCCCGGTAACCCAACATTGGATTCGGTTCTTCTTTTTCATAAGCCTGACCTCCAATCAAATTTCGATATTCATTGGTCTTAAAATCTGTCGTCCGATAAACCACTGGCCGATAACCAAAAGCCCCTGTAAACTTGGCCAACCCTTCCGCCAATTGGTCTACGAACTCACCCGACTTACCATCATGAATCATCTTTTTAGGGTGTCTCCCTATCTGAGCAATCATAAATTCTGCCCGCAACAAACCCACCCCATCAACATTCTTCTTCGCTACCTCTCCCGCCAAATCCGGCTCACCCAAGTTTACATAGATTTTTGTCGCTGTTTCTTTTACTTCCTCATTTGGTTTCCGCTCAGAATAAACGACATCCGACTCTCTCGGTTGTCCTTCAAACACTTCACCAGTACTTCCATTTACCGTAATCATTTTTCTACCTTTCAACACTTCAGTTGCCTCTCCCGTTCCCACCACCGCTGGTAACCCCAATTCACGAGATACAATCGCCGCATGAGAAGTCTGTCCACCAGCATTAGTTACGATCGCTACCGCTCGCTTCATCGCCGGTACAAAATCGGGCGTGGTCATCCTTGCTACCAAAATATCTCCTTGCTTAATCTTAGAAATTTCTTTCGCTGAACCAAGCACCACTGGCTTCCCCCAAACCACCCCTGGTGAAGCCGCATCGCCCTTGACCAACAACTTCATCTTATCCATTCCCTTTACGGTCATCATTTTTTTCCTATCCACCGCTCCCATCGTTGTAATCGGCCTTGTCTGCACAATATACAACTCACCATCCTCCAATGCCCACTCCACATCCTGAGGAAACTTGTAGTGATCTTGCAATTTCATTCCAATTTCCGCCAATCTCACAATTTGTGCATCATCCAATTTTTGCTTCTCAATTCTATTTTTAGGAACTTCTGTTTCTTTTGTCTCCTGACCTTTCTTAATCAACTGCTTTTCCTGACGGTTAACCACTCTCGCATAAACCTCCTTTGTATCTTTTCTAACCTCATAGTGATCAGGAGTGTATGCTCCCTGAACTATCATTTCTCCCAAACCCCAAACCGACTCAATCACCACCCTACGTTTGTCATTATCCACCGGATTAACCGTAAACATAATTCCCGAAACCTCACTCTGCACCATCAGCTGTACCGGAATCGCTAAATAAACTTTAAAATGGTCAAATTTATTTGTTTCACGATAAAAAATTGCCCTCGGTTCAAACAAAGATGCCCAAGCATTCCTCACTGCCTGCAGTACCCCAGCTTCACCTTGGATATTCAAAAAAGTCGCTTGTTGACCAGCAAAACTTGCCTCCGGCAAATCCTCCGCTGTTGCTGAAGATCGTACCGCCACTAACGGATTTCTCTCACCTTTTTTCAGTTTTCTATATGCCTCAATAATTGCCCTAGCCATCTCCTCAGGAACTTCTGCCCTCGAAATTATTTTTTTTATCTTATCCGCCCTCCTCGTCAACTCATCCGAATCATGAACATCTAATCCGTCAAGTTGTTTTCGCAAGTCATCATCAAACTTGTTGTATTCAACCATTTGTCGGTAACTTTCTGCTGTGATACAAAAACCCGACGGCACCGGAAACCCTGCCCGCGTCATCTCTCCCAAATTTGCCCCTTTCCCACCCACCAAGGCTACATCTTCTCGACTAATATCCTTAAAATCCATTACATAACTGAGCATTAGCTCAATCATAGATTACTCCAGACAAAAATAAACCCCCCTCCTTCCCAATCTTTTTTTTATTCTTCCAACTTCTGTTTAAAATAATCTACCCAAGGAATCGGTTGCGGATCAATCTTATATAACATCGCCAAATAAAAAGACACAAACTCTCCAAAAAAAATCGTCTCCCAAACCTGACCCAAAATTCCCCTTGCCTCAGGTTTAATCTTTGTTATCGAATAACCTTGTTTCACAATAACTTCTTCTGTTAGAGCCAATCGTTTTCGTATTTTTACACTATAAATTTCACTATCAAACAAGACAAAATGCATATTTTCTCTTAAACTTTTAGGAAAACCCAAACCTTCAAGTAAATGATGGTTAAGTTCTGGTAAATCAAAGCGAACCGAAAATGTCTTGGCATTTTCATTCAACTGGTTCTTGAATACATGTACCGCACCAGTCAAATGCTCTCCGGCAACCAAGATCACTCCCTTATTCTTAATTTTCGTCGCCAACTGCTTCGCCACGTTTTCCTTAAAACCACTTTCTATAACCAAACCTCTTTGCTGTTTCTTTAATATCTCCACCACTTCAATTACTTCTTTATCTTCAACCTCAATATGGCCACACCTCTCCAAAATTCTTAAACAGGCCATCACGTTCATCCCGATCGCCATCCTGGGTTGGTTGCTTGGGTTATCACCTTCACTCAACTTCAACAAAGACCATTGGTTCTTTTGTGCTATTTCCGCCAATTTGCCTCCCATCGTTAGCACCACCACTTGAGCTTTCTTCGACAAAGCTTCCTCTGCCGCCGCCAAAATTTCTTCTGTTCCCCCGGAATAACTCGACAAAATCACCAAACTTCTCTCATCCACATAAGCAGGCAAGTGATAATCATTCACAATTACCATCGGTAAACTCAAACGATCTCTCCCTATCGCTTCAATCACTCTTGCTCCCAAGGCTGATCCCCCCATTCCCACCACTACCACGTTATCAACCAGTCGACACCCCTTCGTCATTTTGATTGATTTCGTTTCTTCCCACAAACTAGCTATCTGTCGAGGCAAAGCCAAAACAGATCCGTAAACATCACCTTTATCCAATTTATAAGTATTTTTCTTGTCTAACTGGTGTTTAAACATTTCCGCCCGCTTTTTTAACAATTTCTAACACTCTTTTCACTACCTTATCCAGTTTACCAGCATCGTATGCTTCAAGATTCAGCCTCACTACCGGTTCCGTTCCCGAAGGTCTCAAGTTAAACCAGTAATCCTCGAATTCAAATGTTATTCCATCACCCTCAACTATCTTCTTCAATAAGTTTCTTTTATCTTCATTAACCAACTTTCTCACCGTCTCAATAAATCCCACCCGATCTTCCACTTTTATCGAAATTTCTTCATGTTGAACATATTTCTTAAATTCCTCCAATTGTTCCGATACCAGTCTTGGGTCACTACTCACCGCCGCCAAAATCATCAAGGTTCCAATCAGAGCAGAATCAGCATTATAATTTTTCTTAAAATAAAAATGACCCGAATGCTCACCTGCAAACAACGCTTTCTCCTCCTTCATTTTAGCTTTGATGATCGCATGTCCAACCGGTGACCGAACCGGACGTCCTCCATATTTCTCTATCGTCTCCGGCACAATTCTACTCATCACCGTCGTATAAATGATCACCGGTTTTTGTTTGAATTTATTCACCGATAACAAATATTTCGCTAAGTAAGCCGTCATCACTGATCCGCCAACATACCCACCCTTCTCATCCACCATCAACACTCGATCAGCATCACCATCGTAAGCCAGTCCCAATTCCGCCTTATTACTCCGGACACTCTCTTGCAAATCCTTCAATGTCTCCCGTAATAGGGGATTGGGCATATGATTGGGAAAATTCCCGTCCGGTTCAAAATATAATTTGATCGCCTCCACTTGAGGCAGTTTTAATAAAGCTGGCTCCAGTTCCACCCCCGCCACACTGTTACCAGCATCCAATGCTACTTTC
>CAYIUD010000006.1:0-15013 GCA_964366265.1 uncultured Pseudomonadales bacterium
GCCTCGTGGGGAGCGCGCCGGCCGGTGTGACATTCAACGCCGACGGCAGTTTCTTCTTCGAAAGGTTGACCAGTGCGGCCGTCGGTGAGGCAGACTTTACCATCAACAGGAAGTCCAGCTTGCTTCATGTATTCGGCAATTTTGTCTTCGTTAATCTGTTCAAAAACAGGAACGGCAATTTTTGAGTTGAGCTTGTTGGCGGCCCAACCAAGCTGAGCTTCCATTAATTGGCCAAGGTTCATACGGGCGAGAACAGAAAGGAAAGAGATGATGATATCAATCGGAGTGCCATCGGGGAGGGTAGGCATGTCGGCAGTAGGAATGACTTTGCTGATGACACCTTTGTTTCCATGACGTCCGGCAACTTTGTCGCCGACAGTGATTTTTCTTAACTGAGCAACTTGAACTTTAATCTGTTTGATGACCCCAGGGTCAAGTTCGTCACCAGCGTCACGATCAAGGACTTGAACACCGATAACAGTTCCTGATTCACCGTGAGGCATTTTGAGGGAAGTATCACGAACTTCGCGGGCTTTTTCACCGAAGATTGCCCGAAGTAATCTTTCTTCGGCAGTGAGTTCGGTTTCGCCTTTGGGGGCAATTTTACCGACGAGAATGTCGTTGGGACTTACATTACTGCCAATAGCAACAATGCCGTCTTCAGTAAGGTTTCTTAAATCGGTTTCGGAAACGTTGGGAATGTCGCGGGTGAGTTCTTCAGGGCCAAGCTTTGTTTCCATGACTTGAGCTTCGTGTTGAGTGATGTGAACAGAAGAGAGCAGATCTTGTTTGACAAGACGATCGGAGACAACAATGGCATCTTCGTAGCCCAGACCTTCAAAGTTGGCATAGGCAATAATTAAGTTTTGACCCAAAGCCAATTCTCCGTTTTCGGAGGCGGGACCGTCAACAATGATTTGACCTTTTTGAACTTTGTTCCCAGCTTTGACGAGAGGTTGTTGAGTATAGGAAGTTGAATGGGGACTGCGATAGAAGGATTTTAGAAGATAAGTTTCGGTATCACCTTTGACGAGAATACCGTCTTGAAGGTCGGCTTTGACACGACTATTAAGGCTATCTTTGTCTTTTTCGTTGACTTTGATAGTGACGTGGTTGGCATCAGAAGAAATGACTTCACCGTCGAAACGGGCGCGGATGACCCAACCCATACTTTCGGCAACGATACCTTCCATGCCAGTACCAACCAGAGGCGCGTCTGGTCTAATCAAAGGAACAGCTTGGCACTGCATGTGGGAACCCATGAGGGCACGAGTACCATCATCGTGTTGGAGGAAGGGAATTAGTGAAGCGCTAGTGCCGACAACCTGACGAGGAATGATGTCAATGTATTCAATCTTGCTGGCATCAACTTCGATAAATTTACCGTTATATCTGGCTGGAACCCAGGAATCAGCAATATAATCACCGTCGCGATTAATATCTGCATGGGTGATGAAGTGATCTTCTTCGTCATCGGCAGTGAGATAGATAATTTCATCAGTGATTTTCATTTTGATCTGGCCGTTTTTAGTTTCCGGAACAACTCTGAAGTACGGAGCTTCAAGGAAACCATAGGCGTTGACCTGGGAATATAGAGCTAAGTAGGTGACGAGACCAATATTGGGTCCTTCTGGAGAACGGACGGGGCAAATACGAGAGTACTGAGAAGCGTGAATATCGCGCATAGAAAAAGAAGCTCTTTCGCGAGTGACACCGCCAGTGCCCATGACAGAGAGACGGCGAAGGTTGTCGATTTCAGCGAGGGGGTTGACTTGGTCAAGAATGGCGGAAAGACGGTTCCGACGGAAGAATTCAGAAACAGAGGCAATGATGGGGCGGGGGTTGACTAAAGAACTTGGAGTAGGTGGTTCCTCTTTTTTGGTTAAGCTCATTTTTTCGCGAATGGAGCGTTCGAGTCGGAGTAAACCAATACGGAAAGGACCTTGGTGAAGTAGTTCACCGACCTGGCGGACTCGGCGATTGGCTAGGTGGTCAATGTCATCGATTTTACCGACACCGTTTTGAAGACCAATAACATATCTAAGGGTGGTGACAATGTCTTCTTTGGTAAGGACAGTGTTTTCTGGGGTAATGGGGACGTTCAATTTGAGACGTTTGTTAATTTTGTAGCGTCCGACCAGACCTAAGTCATAACGACGAGGGTCGAAGAACATTTGGTAAAGTAATTCTTTGGCGTTATCGAGAACGGCAGGTTCACCCGGGCGAATTTTTTGGTAGAAATCGAGAAGGGCTTCTTCAGTGGTGGTGGTGGGATCTTTAAGTAAAGAGGCGGCGATGTATGAATGTTCTTTGTCAGTGTCAATATCGTTAAACAAGGCAATAATTTCTTCGTTGCTTGAGTAACCAATGGCGCGAAGGAGAGTGGCCGCGGAAAGTTTACGACTACGGTCAATTCTGACGGTAAGATAGTCGTTTTTGTGAGTATTGAATTCCAACCAGGATCCGCGCATGGGACGGATTTCGGCGCTGTGGAGCATACGACCAGAGTTTAGGTCAACTTGAGCGGTGAAGAAAATTCCTGGAGAACGAACAAGTTGATTGACGACGACACGCTCGACGCCATTAATGATAAAGGTGCCGTGGCTGGTGATTTGGGGAATGTCGCCGAAGAAAACTTCTTGGGTTTTGACTTTGTCAGTTTCTAAATTAGTTAAAGTGGCTTGGACACGAAGAGGGGCGTCGAAGGTGAGACCTTTTTTAAGACATTCGTCGGGAGTATGAGTAGGAACGCCAAAAGTATGATCACTAAATTCGAGTTTGAAAGAATCGCCAGTAAAATCGGTGATGGGGTTAACCTCTTGGATGGCCGATCTAATACCCTCATTGAGGAACCATTTATATGAATCAGCCTGAATTTGAGAGAGATTGAGTTGGGGAAGTTTTGGACTAGTATTACCCCAATAGAGGCGTTTATCGGGCTGGTTTTTGAGCATGAGTGTTTAAAATTCCCAGTTTGGGTGGGTTGTTAAAAAATACCTAAAAAAGGCAGTTGTCCGCGGGGACGCAAAAAATCTGCCCTCCCTTCTGGGGAGGCCAGCACGGCAATTTGTGAGGTGAAGTTTAGCAAGGATATCATGCAATGTCAACAGATTTGATTTTGTTTGATTTGAGGCTGTTTGGGGAAGTAAGTTATTACTTTACTTCTGTAAGTATTTGGCAATGTTGGCGTTGTGTTCTTCGATTGTTTTGGCGTAGTGAATGTTGCCAGCAGAATCATGAAGATAGAACCAGTAGCCGCTTTTGGTGGGATTATAAGCGGCTTTTAGACTGGCTAAGGAAGGGTTGGTGATCGGACTTGGCGGGAGGCCAGTTTGATTGTAGGTATTGAAAGGAGAGTTGATTTCGAGATCGGCTTTGGTGATGTTTTTGGGCCACCAATCGCAGGTTAAAAGGCGACAGCTAGTGTTTGATTTGGCATATTGGATGGCGGCATCGATCTGTAAAGGCCAGTTGTTGTTGAGGCGGTTAAGAATGATGCCGGCAATAATAGGCCGCTCGGAATCAGTAATAGCTTCTCGTTCAATCAATGAGGCGAGAACAAGAGCTTGTTTATCAGTAAGAGAGGAATTGTTGGTTAAATTGGTGGTGGCAAGTTTGAATTGTTCGGTTAACCTAGCAATAGCTTGTTCGGTGGTGGTGTCACGCGGAAGAGAGTAAGTTTCGGGGAAGAGTTGGCCTTCTAGGTCTTTGGTTAGATCAAGAAAACGATCAGGATCAAAGGAATAATCAGGGTTGTCAACGGAAAGGACGTCAACCAAGGCCTGAGCGATTTGTTCCCGACGCCAACCTTCCGGTAGAGTAACCCAACGATCAGAGGTACCGTGAGTAAGAGATTCAGCAACTTGGCCGAGGTTGTAATTGGGCGGGATGGCAAAGTCACCGGCTTGGATTTTGGTGGAGAGATTGGAGATGAAGACTTGAATTTTGAAGGCGTGGGTTGATCTGATTAGTTTTTTTTCTTTGAGACTTTGAGCGATGGAGTCGAGACTTTGACCTTTGGCAATAGTGAAATTGACTCTGTGGTTATTTTGCCGGTCAATGGGACGGGAGATAGAAAGAAACCAGGTAAAAATAAGGAAGGCAGTGATGATGGGGAGAACTAGAATTTTGGGGAAAGGACGAGAGGGTGGGCAGCGACGTTTGGGCATACTAACAAGTTTTAAACTTCCTCAAAAAGAGCACGACGATAGGTCTTGTTTTTGAGATTGTACATGAAGATTCGGCCGCATTTGCAAGTAACTTGTTCATTGTCTTTGATTTTAGCTTTGGCTCGAGTGCCACTCGTCAAAGGAGTGCCACAACCAACACATTGACCTCGAGAGAGAAGCCAGGCTTGGACGGGGGAAATAATATTTTTGAACATTGAATCAGTGATAAGGGATAAGAGCTCAGAGCTCACAACGTGCTGAGAACTCAATCTTTGATTTATTGTATCAGATTTGTAGAGAGTCGAGATAACTTTGCAAAATGGCGGCGGCGGCGGCTTGGTGATGGCGGAGTTGGCGATCCTTGCGACTGGAGTTGCCGGTTATTAGAGCATCTTGAGCTTGTCTTGAGGAAAAATCTTCATTAACCAAATGGATAGGAAGATCAAATTTTAGTTTGAGGTTTTCTTGAAGTTGTTGAGAAAAACTGATGACAGGCCCGGATTCGGGGGAGCCAATGATAATTTCGTCTGGTTGATATTTGATAATGAGATCAATAATTTTATTTAAGAGAACCATGGAGTCGCCAGTATTAATGGTGGTGATTCCTTGAGCCAATTTACCTTCATAAGAAAGAGCAATACCAGTGTGAACAAGGCCTGGATCCAGACCGAGATAGATTGACATATTGATTAAGTACGGCTGAGTTCGCCAGTAACGACCAATCTTTTGGTCTTAAGTCCGGGAGGAACGCAGGTAATTAGTTTGATTTTTTTGGCGTCATATTGTTGGGCTAGGACCCAAAGATCTTCCGGAAGAACTTCTTGTTTTTCGGTGATTTTGTAAGTGTAGGTGACATTGTCGTAATCAACGATGATTTCGTCGCCTTTGTTGAGGGTGGGTAGAAGCGAGAAGATGGATATGTAGTTGGTGGGATTGTAGAACTGAGGCAGGATTGAATGACCAAAGATGACCGGACTGCCATACTGGCCAGGCAGAGCGGTTTCGGCGTAATGAATTAGATTCTTGGAAAGGTCGTTACTGCCAATAACCACGGTGGCTTTGTTGATTCTCAATTTTGGAATGGAGAGAGTATAGGTTTCAGGGCCGATGATTTTGTTTATTTGGGAAGGTTGGGCCTGAGGAAACCAGTTGCCGGCTTGCGTATAGTCGACAGAACTAACAATCTTTGGGGTGGCGATTAAGGCAGTGACGGGAGACTGCAGAGCTAAGGGGTTTAAGAGACCGGTGTTAGTGAAAGTTGTCTCATTACTACTAATGATTTCGTAAGAGAAGATCGGCCAGACGACGAAAGTGATTAGGACCAAACCAATGATTGAGGTAATTATGGGGAAGACCTGAAAAGTGGAGTGTGGAGGGGT
Organism: uncultured Pseudomonadales bacterium; assembly: GCA_964366265.1. Classification (GTDB taxonomy): domain Bacteria; phylum Patescibacteriota; class Microgenomatia; order UBA1400; family Chazhemtobacteraceae; genus CAYIUD01. The sequence continues at coordinate 5,549 of CAYIUD010000006.1, forward strand.
GGCTATTGGGGACGGTGGAGCGGTTGGTGGGGAAGGGTTGGTAGGGAAGGAATCGTTTTCCTGAGCTTCCTCGTAGCCGGCTTTTTTATAGATGTAAAGAGACACAATTGGTTCTTGGTGGTTAATAACTAGTTCTTAGTATAGGGGGAAGGTCAAGGTTGGCACAATCAGGAAGATGGTTCGATGTTGAGGATGATTTTATCTGGATTTGCGGGTAGGCGATTGGAAAGGAAGGGTAGTTTGGGGTTGATGACGACTTTTAATTTTTGATAGCCGGCGATATTTTCAAGAAGTTGGCGAGCAGTTTCGACCGATTTACCTTTGAGTTGGCGACGATAATCGTCGACAGCGATTTCGGGAATAAGTTTAGCTTTGACGGTGACTATTGTTGTGATAAGACCTTTTGAGTCATTGGTAGGAGTCTCGACGGAAAGACTATCTTTGTCCAGACTTAGGGAGAAACCGGCTTCGGTTTCGGATTTCAGTTGGGATTCAATCAGTCCTTGGAGATTGGATTGTTGGAAGCGAAGGAAGTTGGCTTTGGCTTCGAGATCCAAAGAAAGAGTGTCGGCCTCTTCGCCAATATCGTGACTGAATTTTTGTTTAATGGTTTTAGTGTCTTGGGAAATGATTTGATAATCGGAGGATGATTCAAGTTTTTCGTGGGCTTGTTCGCTGATTTGACTGGAAAGTTGTTCAAGGAGAGTTTGCTGATCTTTTTTGGAAACGGCTTTGACGGTGCGGGAAGTACCACCGGAAAATTGGGTGTTAGCTTTGGCGAGGAGGGAACTCTTGGGATAGGTACCAACGGTGAGTTCAGTTTCTTTGTCAACGTTTGAGTCGGCACCAATAGCACTGGCGGTAGCTTTGCCAGTAGATTTACCAGGAGTGGTGATTGTTTGAAGGTCGGCATTGGTCTCGGAACTAGCTGAGGCAATAGTGATGTTTTCGTTAAGGGTAAATTTACGGTTGTTTCCGGTGATCAGAGAAGTGCCGGCGTTAATTTTTTTCTCGGTGCTGGTAAGGTTGTAAAAGGTGAGTTCACCGGTGGCTTTTTCACCAACAAGAGCTTCACCCGAGGTTGGTATAGAACCAGAAGCTTGGAGTTCCAGACTTTCAGCAGTGGCAGATAGGGTAGGAATGCTATCCTGGGGAGTATCGGCAATAGCAATCTTGATTGATTTGTTGAGTTCTTTAGTAGAAACAAAGATAGTGATGGTAGCGGTAGAAATCCGGGAGTAAGCAAAAATGGAACCGACGAGGAGGAGGATAAATACAGTAGGAATAAGGAGGAGGAGTTTCTTGGATGGTCTGGATTGAGCGAAGGGTGAAGTCGGACGAGCAAAAATAGGTTTGGATTTTTTGATTTTTGAAAGAAATGAGGCGAGGGATAATTTTGGAGAGGTGGTTGGTTGGGGTGAACTTGAGGAGAAAATTGGTTCTGGATCGTTTTCAGGGATATTTTGAGGATGGTTTACTTTTCGGATGTCTTGGCCAGTGATGAAACCTAGATTGTTATCTGAGGAAAAGTCCGGTTGCTCTTCAGTATTTTCAGGAGGTGATGGTTGTTTGGTTAGCTCTGGGTCGACAATCTCGATTCCGAGGGATTTGGCGGCTTCTGAACCACCAGAAAGAGCAACAGCTTCGATGCTGAAATTGGGGTCAGGCAGTTCAACTTTGGGTAAATGAAGAAAAGAAAGATCGTCCTGCCAAGGGAAAGAGGTAAGTTGTTGTTCGACATCGGGTTCCTGACCGTCGATGATGATTATCCGAGCAGGGAGTTGGTTGATATTCAGACGAGCTAAACCTTCCTGGACATCTTTGGCTAAATCATCAGAACGGCCGACTTCTTCTTTGCCAACAGTCTCGCCGAGTTTGACGACAACGACATTGACTTTGGTGGAGTGGATTTCCAGGAAGATAGCTGAAGGAGGGATGCCTTCGCGGTTTTTAAGCTGTTGGATGGTGGCTTCGATGATGGCAACGAAACCAATCGGTTTTAATTCTAGTTTGGCAATTAACTCTTTGAGATGATGACCATACTCAGGATTGATCTTGTCTTCTTTGATCCAGGAATCAGGAAGGCCAAAAATGACTTGGTCTGGTTCAGAGGTTTGTGATTCGAGGGCTGAAGAGAGAGAGGTATCAGTGGCGGTGACAAGAGATTCCGTGTCGATCCATTTTTCGACGGTGCCAAAATTAATTATTTCGGGATGGCCATTGATGACTTGCCAGACAGCGGTTTTGAGAATGCCCTCTTGAATTTGGATAGCGAGAAATTTTTCAGCTGGTGTTTCTGGTTCTTTGGGTTTGAAGAGATTACCGATTTCCATGGGGCAGAGTTGGTCTTTTGAGTTTTTAATGCCTTATGAGGACAGCCTAGCGTAGAGGCGGCGTTTGCCAGAACCGATTGATTCTTGTTTGTAGATCTGGATTGGGCCAATGACATCAGTGTTAATGACGTGAGGGCCACCACAGACCTCTTTGCTAAAGCTACCTATACTATACACTGTAACCTGGTTGCCATATTTTTCGCTAAAGAAAGCTAAGGCTCCTTGAGCTTGGGCTTCTTTGAGGGTCATGGTTGCTTTGGTGACGGGAAGATGTTGGTTGATAACTGAGTTGACCAAACTTTCGACCTGTTGCAGTTCCTGACCAGTTAGGGCTTGGGGGTGAGTGAAATCAAAGCGAAGACGTTCGTTGGTGATATTGCTACCAGTTTGGTGAACGTGATCACCAAGGATTTGACGGAGGACTTGGTGGAGAAGGTGGGTAGCAGTGTGGTATTTGGTGACGGTTTCACTGTGATCCTGAAGGCCACCTTTGAACATACCTTTGCTAGCGGTACGACTAAGTTTCTGGTGTTGTTCCAGTTCCTGGTCGAATTTTTGACGATCGAGTTGCTTGCCTTGTTGGTGATACAGTTCTTGGGTAATTTCAATGGGGAAACCGTAAGTTTGATACAAGTCAAAGGGAGAAAGGGTATTGATTTGCTTAAGGCCTTGATCGAGAGTTTTGGCGAATTTGGCTGTTTCTAAATCAAGCAGAGATAGATCTGGGTTATTAAAATGATTGGGATAAATAGTGATAATAGTTTGAGAAATTTGCTGGAAATCTTTTCCGGAAGGAATTTTTCCAGTTAGGTGACGATACTTAACGGCGGCGCGGCGAATGAGACGCCTGAGAAGATACCCCTGTTGTTTGTTACTGGGCTCAATACCCTCGGCGATCATGAAGGTGGCGGCCTTGAGATGATCGGCGATGATACGCATCTCTTTAAGGTCATCTTCATACTTTCGATTGGTTAATGTTTCAATCTCTTTAATGATGGGCCAGAAGAGGTCGGTTGTGAAAATGTCAGGATCATCATTTTTGGCGGCAAGGATGCGTTCGAGTCCCCCACCAAAGTCAACATTTCTTTTGGGCAATTCCTTGAGAGAGCCATCTGCTTGTTTTTGATATTGCATAAAAACGGAGTTGCCGATTTCAAGGTAACGTCCGCAATCACAGTTAACATGACAATCTTGGTCTTTCCAAGGAGAGTTTTGGTGAAGCTTTAGTTCGGCACCAAAATCATAAAATACTTCGGAGTCGGGACCGCCAGGTTCGCCGGCAGGCATAGCCTCAGGAGTACCAGAGCGGGACCACCAGTTTTTTTTGGCGTCATAGAAATGAATATGGTCGTCAGGGAGGCCTAGGCTTTGCCAAATTTGATGGGACTCGGTGTCTTTGGGGATTTGGTCATTACCGGCAAAAAGAGTGACCTGGAGGTGATCTTGGGGAAGGCCGACAACTTCGGTCAAGAATTCCCAAACCCAAGAGAGCTGGTCTTTTTTGAAGTAGTCGCCAAGAGACCAGTTGCCGAGCATTTCAAAAAAGGTGGTGTGGCGATTATCGCCGACTTCTTCGATGTCCTGAGCACGAAAGGATTTTTGGGAATTGACAAGGCGGGTTTTGCCGCTGGGATGAGGCTGGCCGAGAAGATAAGGGATAAGGGGTTGCTTGCCAGAGCTGATAAAGAGGGTAGTGGGATCGTTTTCGGGAACTAAAGGAGCGGAGGGGATGATTAAATGGCCTCTATCTTCAAAAAACTTTAGGTACTTTTCTCTTAATTCAGAACCGGTCATGGGGTAATTATATATGGGAGAGGAGGATGAGGCTAGAGAGGTCGCCCAGATTGGGTGAAGGTGGTGCCAGAACGGTGAAGTCGCCCGGCAACGGGGTTGTTTTGTGGTGGGCGGAGTTCGGGAGGAAGAGGGGTTAAGTTCTGAACATCCCTGACGGTCTCGACAAAAGTTTGAGCTTTCTGGGGAAGATTCTGAAGCTGGGGTTCGAGATTTTTGGCTAAGTGAGAGAGATTTTTTTTGAGTTTTTGGGTGAGTTCTCTGCCTTCTTCGGTGCCAAGCATAAGGGCGGCAACGGCGCCAAAAGCAATTCCAGTGATGAAAGAGGAAAGGGAGTTGTCATGATAAATAACTTTGGTAGAGAGATCAGAAGGCTTCGTCATGGGGCATGTAATCGTCGGGGTTGTTGGGCCGACGAGTAAATATTCCGGTAATAGTTTCGATTAGATTGACGCCTTCTTTGAGACCGGTGAGGAGACTGTTAATGCTGGCGGCAGGGTGGCCGAGCTTGTTAACCAGTTCATCGATTTGAGAGAGGACAGAGTTGGTGTGTTGAAGAGTTTGGCGGAGTTCTTTGATGAGGAGGAAAAATTGGACACCAATGGCGGTAAGGATAACGGTAAGAACGGTAATGACGATAATGAGGAGGGCTTGGGTTAGGGTGACCATTAGTTATTTTTTAGTTATTAGTTCTTAATTGATGGTAACACAAATAGTTATTGACTAATGATAGAGACAGTAAGGGTTTTGGTGGCGGTGCGACCGTAGCGGTTGGTGGCGATAACGATGATTTGGTGGTCACCGGGGGAGAAGTTTATTTGGGAGATAAAAATACCAGATTGTTCGGGTTTGATTTTAGTGTCATTGATGGTAATGAGGGAGTCAGAGGAGGTTTTGCCTTCGATGGTAACAGGAGAGGTGGTGACGGCTGAAGGAGAGGGTTGAGTGAGGATGAGAGGGGGAGGAATAACTAGGGCGCGATATTGGAAGATGAGATAAGAGAAAAAAATGAGAAAACCAAGAAGGGTAAGGCTAAGAGTTGATTTGGAAATAGAGAAAAGAGCTTTGTTAATCGAAAAAGTTCTTGATCCTGGTGGTGGAGTGTCTTTTGATTGTTGAATGGAGTCACGGCGGTAAATAGCGATCATTTCGTTAGGGTCTTTGTTGACGGCGAGGGCGTAATTTCTGATGAAACCTTTGGTGAAAGTTGGGGAAGGAAGGGAAGAATAATCATTTTTTTCCAGAGAATGGATATGTTTGATCTCGATTTTGGTTTGATCAGCGATGTCAGTAGGGGACAGGTTTTTGGCTATGCGAGCGTTAGATAAAATTTCACCGAGAGTTTTCATAAGGAAAATTAACGCTCTTGGAGGCGGGCAAAGAACTCATCGGCAGATTTGATAAGGACATCTCTAGGTTTGCTACCGTCAGGATTGGAGACGACGCCGGCTTTTTGAAGTTGGTCGAGGATGCGGGCGGCGCGGGCGTAACCAATGGAGAGGCGACGTTGGAGGAGTGAAGCAGAGGCTTTGTCATAATTGACACAAATCCGAACAGCATCTTCGAAGAGGTCGTCGGCGTCATCGATGGTCTCACCATTGGTGGCAGTGGCGGATTTGGCGATTTGAGTAACCTCCTGGCTATACTCAGGTTTAACGCCCTGTTTTTTGAGATGTTCGATGAGGTTGTTTATCTCTTTGTCAGTAACGTAGGTGCCTTGGATGCGGCGGGGCTTGGCTTGGTCTGGTGGAATATAGAGCATGTCTCCCCTGCCTAAAAGTTTTTCAGCGCCGGGAGAATCCAGGATAACCCGGGAGTCAATCATGGAAGCAGTGTTGAAGGCGATGCGACAGGGGATATTGGCCTTGATAAGGCCGGTGATAACATCGGTTGAGGGACGTTGGGTAGCCAGAATTAAATGAATACCAATAGCTCGGGCCATTTGGGCAATGCGGGTGATGCAGTCTTCCACTTCTGATGGAGCAAAGAGCATGATATCGGCTAGTTCGTCAATGACAATGACGATGTAAGGCATAGCTTGAAAGCCGGAAAGTTCGTTGTAGGCGGCGATATTGCGAACGCCGACTTCAGCGAAGAGTTTGTAGCGGCGTTCCATTTCCTGGAGGGCCCATTTGAGGGCAGAGACGACTTTTTCGGGGTCGGTAATGACGGGGGTGAGGAGGTGAGGGATGCCGTTATAGCCAGTAAGTTCGACGCGTTTGGGATCAACAAGGATGAGTTTGACTTCGGCGGGGGTGGCCCTAAAGAGAATCGAGGCAATAAAGGCGTTGATGGCGACAGATTTGCCGGAACCGGTGGCTCCGGCGATAAGAACGTGAGGCATTTTGGAAATATCGGCGACAGCGGCTTCCCCAGCGACATTGAGACCTAAGGCGACGATCATTTTGCTTTTAGATTTCTTGACAATGTCGGAGGTGAGCATTTGACGAAGACTGACATATTCAGCGGAGTGATTGGGGACTTCGATGCCAACTAAGTTGCGACCGGGAATGGGCGCCTCGATACGGATCTGACCAGTAGGGGCGGAAAGGGAGAGGGCGAGGTCGTTCTGCAGGGCGATAACCTTACTGAGTTTGGTGCCAATCGCCAATTCAATAGCATATTGGGTGACGGAGGGGCCCATGTTGATTTCGATGACGTGGGCTTCGATGCCAAAAGATTCAAGGGTTTTTTCAATCGTGGAAGCATTGGCACGAATGTCGCCACGGTCAGCTTTGCCACCTAGACTGTCGCTCAAAAGACTACGAGGCGGCGGATCCCAAATGACGGAATCATCCCCTGGTTGATTGCTGAGAACTTGAGGAGTTAGGGAGTCATCCTCGTTTTCGGATTGATCGACAGTTTTGGGTTGGTCTTGATTAACCATGCCTTTGATTTTGAGTTCACGCTGGGGAAGAAGGCCCGATTCTTTTAGTTTTTTGGGGTTGGGGAGAGAATGGGAGGCTTTTTTGGCTCCTTCACTGAATTTACGGAGAAGACCCACAGTATCTTCGATCGAGGTCTCAAAAAGAACAAGAAGGCCAATAGTTGTGCCGGCGGCGAAAAATAAAAATGAACCAGCAGGAGTGACGAGGGTAGAGATAGAGTTAAAAATCTGGAAACCGATGTCGCCACTTTTAGTGAGACTAGTGAGGGAGAGAAGGGCAATGAGACTACCAAGAAAAACAGTGGGTTTGGCAATTTGCCATTTGACTTTGGTGATGAGTAGTCCGCCGGAGATAAAGATAAAGGGCAGAAAAATCAGAGACCAACCAATTAGTCTGGATCCGAGGTCATAAATAGTTGTGAGTAAAGGACCTTGGCGGGAAAAGGAGATGGAGATGAGGCCGCCGATGCTGATGATGATGATTGCCCCAATAGATCTTAAAGTATCTTGTTTGAGAGAGAGTTTGAAGGGTTTGGAGCGACGACCTTTCTTGCGAGACATAGGGACAGCTATAAGAGCTCAGTGAACAGAGCCCAGGAATGATTTATATGGACTCAGTATAGCGTAGGCGAGGAGAAAGAAAAACCGCCAGGGTAATTTTGTGGTTAGACTTCGACGAGGACGGAGAGAATCAAGGGATTGCGTTCGGTCTTGTAGTAGATGAAACGTTCGAGACTGGTTTCAATTTTGCCGCGGAGGAAACTCCAGTCAGTAACGACGCCTTTTTGGTCTTTGAGAGCCTGATTAACTTTGGCTTTGATTTCACCAATGAGTTCTTTTGACTCTTTGACATAGACAAAACCGCGGGAAACGATCTCGACATCACCACTGACTTTGCCGTTATCATGACGGATGGGAACAATAGCAACAAGAATACCGTCTTTGGCCATGGCTTGGCGGTCCCGGAGAACGATTTTGCCAACATCACCGATACCCAAACCATCAACATAGATGTTTTTGAGGTCGAGAGTCTTACCTAGTTTGATTTGGTGATTGATGAGCTCTAGAGTTTGGCCGTCGTCGGGAATAAAGACAGTTTCTTCGGAAAGACCAAGTTCGCCAATCATTTTGCGGTAAAGATGTTGGTGACGGATTTGACCACCAATGGGGAAGAAGTAACGTGGTTTGGTAAGTCTAGCCAGAAGCTCTTGTTCACCACGGTAGCCGTGACCGGAAACGTGAAGCTGATCAGTGACGCCGGAGTAGGAAACATCAATGCCGATTTTAGTGAGAGTATCAATGAGCGAGTAAACGTTGTTTTCGTTGCCGGGGATAGCGTCAGAACTGATAACAACCCTATCGCCAGGTTTGAAGGTGATGAATTTGTGCTCACCGGCGGCGGCTCGTTGCATAGCGGAGCCTTCCTGACCCTGGGCGCCGGCAATGATAATAGCAATCTGGGAAGGTTTGTATTTTTTGACTTGGTCGGCGCGAATGAGAGTATTTTTGGGAATCTTGATGAAACCAAGTTTGATGGCGGTGGTAATATTGCGATCAACACTACGGCCAACGAGGGCGACTTTGCGGCCTTGCTTAACAGCGGCATTGATAGCCATACCGAAACGGGAGATTGAGGAGGAGATGGAGGTGACAATGAATTTGCCCTTGGTTTTGCGGAGTTCGTTTTCGAAAGTTTCTTCGATTTTTCTCTCAGGGAGAGTGAAGCCAGGTTTTTCGATTCGGAGACAGTCGGAAATAAGGATATCGATCCCTTGGTCGCCAGCGCGGGCGATACCGTTGAGGTCAGGTGGGTTACCATCGGGCGGAGTGAGGTCGAATTTGTAGTCGGCGCCATGATAGACAGTGCCGGCAGGTGTCTTGATGACTAAATGTTTGCAGTTGGGGATCGAGTGGGTAATGTGGAGAAGATCAATTTTGAAAGGACCGAGATTGAGTTTGTCTTCGACAGCGTGGAAAGGATTAGTGAGACCATATTCCCTGACTTTCATCTCGGCTAGAGCGACGGTAAGGGTGGAGCCGTAAATGGGAAGATTTTTGGGGAGGCGAGGAAGGACATAAGGGAGTCCACCGATGTGATCTTCGTGTCCGTGAGTAAGAAGGATACCGAGAAGTTTTTTGCCAGATTTTTCGAGATAGTCGATGTCGGGGATAAGGGCGTCAACTCCGGGCATGGAGGCAGTAGGGAAACCGATACCACAATCGACAGCAAGCAGATCGTTGCCGTATTCGTAAACGAACATGTTTTTGGTGACCTCGCCGTTGCCACCTAAAGGAATGATTTTCAGGATTTCGGTTTTATTTTGAAAAAATGCCATATTTAAGATAGGGTATTCTACCACTTAGGGAGGAATTCTTTAATGTTTTCGGGGGTAAGGTGGGCAGTTTGGATCTGACCGTTGACGATATAGCGGGCAACTTTGCGGGCGATACCTT
>CAYIUD010000007.1:0-5384 GCA_964366265.1 uncultured Pseudomonadales bacterium
CCAAGAGGTCGGGTGATCTGGAGCCAGAGGGTATCGTCGATGACCAATTGTTGAGCAGTAAGGCCAGATTCCTGCAAAACCCGGGGGAAAAGATACTCTTTGGCAATGTGAATTTTTTCTTCGTCGGTGTAACTGGGCATGCGGATGGGTTCGAGACGGTCAAGGACGGCAGTGGCAATGAGGGTGGTATTGTTGGCAGTGGCAAGGAAAAGAACTTCAGAAAGATCGACGGGATAATCAAGATAATGGTCGATGAAAGCTTTGTTTTGGTTGGGATCGAGAAGTTCAACTAAGACACCCATGATGTCGTTGCGGGCTTCTTCGGAGACGCGGTCAATTTCGTCGAGAAGCATAATGGGATTCTTGACGCCGGTTTGGCGGAGTGATTTGATCACATAACCTGGTTCAGCTTCGAGGTGGAGGCGGGATTGACCCCGAAGATCGCGGGCGGAGCCCATGCCACCGAAAGGGATACGAGCAAGAGGACGGCCTAAGGCTTCGGAAAGAGCAGTAGCAAAAGAAGTTTTGCCGGTACCGACGAGACCAACCAAAAAGATTAAGGGAGAGCGAGCAACACCGCCGCCTTGGGCAAGGCGGAGTTTGTAAACGGACATATATTCCAAGATGCGATCTTTAACATCCTGCATGCCGTGGTGGTGTCTATCTAATGTCGCGGCAATCTGGGCAAGATCAACCGGTTTTTCGATGCGCTTGTTCCAGGGCAGAGCAGTGACCCAGTTGACATAGTGACGAGTGCGCTCAAATTCTTCGGTATAGAAGCCTTTGTCGATCATCCGTTCGAGACGATCGATCATTTCGGTGGTTTGGTCTTTGAGTTCGGGGGGCAACTCAACAGAATCAAGAAGTTGGCGGAGTTTGACAATATCTTGATTGGCGAGGGAGCCGTTGGTAGTTTTGGGGGCAGGAGTATCCATAAAATTATCTAGTAACGTCAGTGTTCATTATAGCGAAGTTTGGCTGAGTCGATGACTGTTTAACGTTTGTCGGTGAAGCGGGAAAAACGAGGAGCGCCGCCAGATGAACGGTCGCCGTCACGACGAGGGCCGCGATTACCACCACCGAATGAGGGGCGTCGGTCGCCACGATCACCGCCGCGATCAGGTCTTTCTGAACGATTACGGCTGGTGGGATTGTCCTCGAGATTCATGGTGAGGTTGATCCGCCCTTGAGAGTCAACTTCGAAGACTTTGACCTCAACAGTATCCCCTTCTTTGACAATTTCGTTGGGATCGGAAACAAATTCTTTGCTCATATTGCTGACGTGGACGAGACCGTCCTTGCCGGGAAGAATCTCGACGAAAGCGCCAAAAGGCTGAATGCGAACAACTTTGCCGGTATAGACTTTGCCCACTTCGGCTTCGGCGGTGAGAGCTTCGATTTGCTTTTTAGCGGCCTCAACTTTGGCGGAGTCGGTACCAGTGATACTGACTAGACCGTTATCATCAAGGTTGATTTCGACACTGAACTCTTCCTGAATTGGACGGATAGTTTTGCCGCCGGGGCCAATAACAGTACCGATTTTCTCAGGATCGATTTGAAGGGTGACGATTCGAGGAGCATAAGTCGAAAGGTTGGGTCGAGGTTCCTTGATAGCCTCGAGCATCTTGTCGAGAATGTGAAGGCGACCAATTTTAGCTTGTTCGAGAGCTTGACCGAGAGCCTTGGCGGTAACGCCAGAGACTTTGACGTCCATTTGAATGGCGGTGATGCCATCCTTGGTGCCAGCAACCTTGAAATCCATATCGCCAAAGTGATCCTCGAGACCAGCAATGTCGGAAAGAGTAACAAATTTATCACCGGCGGTAATCAAGCCCATGGCAATACCAGCGACGGGTTTTTTGATTGGGACACCGGCGTCCATAAGAGCGATAGTTGAGCCACAAACAGAGGCTTGGGAAGTGGAGCCATTGCTACTCATAACTTCGGAGACGACTCTGATGGTGTAAGCAAAATCGGCTTCAGCAGGAAGAACAGGGATGAGAGCACGTTCAGCAAGCGCACCGTGACCAATTTCGCGGCGACCGGGGGTGCCAAAACGTTTGGGTTCACCGGAGGCGAAGGGAGCCATGTTGTAATGGTGCATGTAGCGTTTGGTTTCGCCGCCCTTCATGCCTTCAATAAGTTGTTCAGCCCCAGGAGAACCGAGAGTAACAACAGAAAGAACGTGGGTGAGACCGCGTTTGAAGAAACCAGAGCCGTGAGTTCGGGGGAGGAGACCGACTTCGGCGTTGATTGCGCGGATTTCGTCGGTTTTGCGACCATCGTAACGAACGCTATCCTCAAGAATTTGTTTCCTGATGAATTGTTTAATTTTGCTGTCAACCAGAAGACTGAGTTGAAGTCGGTTGATGTCTTCGTTATCACCAACAAGTTCGGTAACGATAGCATTGAGATCAACTCCTTCTTTGCCGGAATCACGACTATCCTGAAGGATTTTTGGGATATTTAAACTGGAACTAAGTTTCTCTAGTCCAGGATCAATGGTAACTTCGGGTAAGACTTTTTTGGTTTTACCAGCGTCTTTAGCAAAAGCTTCGAGGGCTTTGATGATAAGGGTAGCTTTTTCCTGACCGAAGTTGAGGGCACTGAGAACCTGATCCTCACTAACTTCGTTGGCGCCGGCTTCGACCATGGCGATACCGTTGACACCACCAGAAACAACTAGGTCTAAAGAAGATGTTTGTTTTTGTTCGTTGGTGGGGTTGGCTAAAAATTTGCCTTCTTGATCCAGACCGACTCTAACAGCACCGATGGGACCAGCCCAGGGGAGGTCAGAGAGGCTAAGAGCGGCAGAAGCGGCGATAAGGCCTAAAATTTCTGGTTCGTTTTCACCGTCAATAGAGAGCGGGTGAACAATGAGTTGGACTTCGTCAAAATAGTTTTCGGGAAATAAGGGTCTGATGGAGCGGTCAATCAGACGGGAAGTGAGGATTTCTTCATCTGAAGGGCGACCTTCACGTTTGATGAAACGGGAAGAGCTGATAATGCCGCCGGCGTAATGTTTTTCGCGGTATTCGACGGTTAAGGGGAAGAAATCCTGGCCTTCTTTAGCGGCTCCGGAGACAACTCCAGCAAAGACAATCGTGTCGCCGCAACGAACGGTGACAGCCCCACTAGCTTGGGGAGCAAAGCGACCGGTTTCGATAATGATTTCTTTACCATCGAGATTGATGGTGGAGGTTTTTAGGTTGGATTTTGCCATATTAGGTAATAGAGGCGGTGGAGTTGAGAATTCGGGAGTAACGATGATCATCAGCCAGAGGCTGACCTTCGGCACTACTGAGTCCTCAACAAAGAGCCTGTTTTAAAGTATTAATAATTTTTAAAATGCAGAATTTAAGCGGCTTTGCCGATGCTTAGATCTTTGATCAAATCCTGATAGCTTTTAGGGTTGGTTTTGCCGAGATAGTTGAGAAGGCGGCGACGTTTGGAGACAATCTTGAGAAGGCCACGGCGGGAGTGGTTGTCTTTTTTGTGCTCTTTGAGATGGCCGACGAGCTTGTCGATCTGGTTGGTCAGCAGGGCAACTTGGACGCTGGGTGAACCAGTGTCGGTTTTGCTAGTGGAGTATTTTTTGATGATGGTTGTTTTTTCGTCAGTGGTTAACATGATGGGGATATTTTAGCAGGTTTGTGGGGAAAAGGGAAGCTGGGATCTAGATTTTTAGGTTTTTATCTTTGGTCATGATGGCGAGATACTCATTTTCAGGTTTAATGTAATGACCGAGTACTTCGCGAACTTTGGCTTCGGTAATGGAGTCTAAATCTTCTATGATTTCTTCTGGGAGTCGGATTTTGTCTTCTCTGAATAGATAGTTCGTGATTGAATCAGAAATGCTGTGAATAGAATCATAAGAGAGACTGGTACTACTTTTTATGAAATTAACCGATCGTTGGAATAGTTTTTCTTCAATGGGCTGTTTAAGAAAATCGTAAACAATTTTACGCATCTCTTCGACAGCTGTTTGAGTATTATCTGGGGTTGTTGCTGCCCAAGCTATGAGAGATCCGGCATGGGGGAAAAGAGATCGACTAAAACCATTGGTATAGACTAAATGAAGTGATTCGCGAAGTTGTTTATTTAGAAAACTTCTACTTGAACCACCAAGAATGTAGGCCCCGATTTGTAGCGCAAGATTATCTACAAAGCTGTTATCATTTGATCCTTTTCCTGTCCACATTAAATTAATTCGATTTTGCTGGACATCTTCGATATGTAAATTTGTTTTTTTACCTGGTTTGATAGGAAATTTTGGAAAGGGATGATGTTTTCCATCGGTAGCTAAAAATATTTTCTTAATAAATTCTTTGGCAGATTCAATTTCAAAATCTCCTGTGATGGTCAGAATGCTATTTTCATTTTTAAAAAATTTATTATGAATCTTTAATAGATCATCTCGGGTTAGAGTCGAAAGATATTCGGCTTGCCCACCTGGATCTTGCGTATATATATGCTTTTCCCCAAACAGTTGCTTTAAGTTTTCGTATCCAAAACGAAAATTGAGATTATCCCAGTGACCCTTTAGTTCCTGAGTAATGATGCTAACTTGTTTTTGATACGAGGACTCTGGAAGCCTTGCATTAAAAGCAAGTTCGTTAATAAGAGTTAAGGCTTGCTGAAGAGATTGACTTGGACCATAAGTCCAGAATTTTATGTAACTAAGACCTGTAGTAGCGTTGCTATTTAAGCCGTATTCTTCTTTGTAGAGTTCTACTTCTGAGCGATTGGGGAAAATCTTGGTTCCCTCAAAACATAAGTGTTCAACAAAGTGGAATGCTCCCCATTTTGGTCCTTTTTCGTAGGAACTTCCTCCATGGACATAAAGATTGGCTTTAATGGCTGGAAAACCCTTGATTGGATAAAAAGCGACTTTCAGTCCGTTGATGGTGTGGATTTCGTAGGGTTTTAGTCTCGTCATATCTAATTAGGATGATTTTAGCAGATTTATAGTTAAAGACCTATATATTGACATCTGGCCGTGAATATGCTATTATTTTCTGGTTCGTGGAGTTCATTGGGAATTCCGCCAATTAGAGGAGTTTTGATATGTTTAACTTCTTTTTGCAGTGCGATCCTGACAATGATTGGGATGATACTGCCGCAGAAGACCAGGGAAATCTCCCTGGCAGTGACTACTAGGTAGTCTTTGTTTTTAGTTGGACTCCTGTTTCAAAATGTAGCAGGAGTCTTTTTTTTGTTGATATTGAGGCTAGGAAGAAAATGGCTACTTGAGTCCTTGGGAAGCGCCACGATAGATTTTTGGTCCTTGCCAGTCGGCAGGAACGCCGTTATTTTCGGTGGGGGTGAAAAATTGGGGGGCAGCAGAGACTGAGGGAGTAGGCTGGGGTTGGGGCTGGGGCTGG
>CAYIUD010000007.1:5394-14415 GCA_964366265.1 uncultured Pseudomonadales bacterium
TTCAGTTGGCGGACCGCGGCACGGTCCCCCGCTCGTGTTGCCGCCCCGCCGCCCCACTGTCGCGCCCTGCCGTGGGGGGGGGGGGGTGTGGGGGTGGGGGGGGGGGGGGGGGGTTGGGGTCTAGTTGACCGGTGGGCTCCACTACGGAGAAGGAAAGCGATGAGCTCGAAGGTGTCGGCGGTGACTTTGGGTGAATTGAATTGATTGGAAGAACTAAAGATTTGGTTATAAAGATTGGTGGCGGCGTCAGCAGTGGGATTGATGCCGGTGTTTTTTAGAAGGAAAGTAATGGTTTCACTCAAACAAGTGGCTTTGTTGGTGTGAAGATTGACGGAAGCAAAACTGGAAGGAGTAGCGATGAGGCTGAGACTAACGATTTTGGCGGAATCGAGAAATTCTTTTTCTTCTGAGTAAAGGCGGCCGAGTTCCTCGAGAGAGTTGACACCAAAGATAAAAACCAAGTCGGCGTTAGCACCAGTATAGGAATAGGCAATGGTAGAAGTATCGAGTGGTTTGGCGCCAGGTTTGGGTTTGATCCGTAAATTAAATCTTTTGGTAGATTCGTCGATATCGTAGGAGACATGTTCGGCAGAGTCTTCCTGATAGTCGAAAGAAATGATCAGATTTTGATTACCGATATTGTTTTTTACCTGGTCAATGCCGAATAAGTGAGAGTCACCGACTTTGACGGGGGAACTGCAGCCAAGGTGGGAAGTTTTGCCACTTTGTTCCAAACTAAGATGTAACGCCAAAGTGGCGGCGAGGGAGTCGGTGTCTGGTTCGGGAGGGAGCAGAAGCAAAACAGAATTGGCTTCTTTAAGATGAGTTTTTAACTGATTGAGTTGGTTTGGGTCAAACATTTTTTAGTTGTCAGTGATCAGCTTACAGTGATCGGCATTCATTGTAGCCTATATGATCGATTATGGGAAGATTATAGTTGAGGAAGTTGGAAGGCAATGATGAGGTCGTCTGGTTTGGCGTCAAGCTTGGGAGAGATAATAAGGCCAAATTCTTGGTCTTTTTTGGCTTTGTCGATGTTTTTGGTGCCAATTTTGAGAGAAGTGATTTTGGCATTTTTGATTGAACCATCGGCACGCTGGAGGTGGATGTTGTCACCTTGACTAATTGATCCGGAGGTAACAAGAGCACCGATGACTTGGAATTCGGGAAGGTTGAAAATTTTGAGAACTTTGGCTTCGCCGAGAATAATTTCTTTATTTAGTTCATCGGTTTTTTTCTGGGATAGATCTTTAAGTAAATCAAGAAGATCATAGATGGTGTCAAAATAGCTGATGGGGACTTTTTCGATTTCAGCAAGTTTTTTGGCTGAAGGAGTGGGTTTGACACGAAAGCCATAGATTCGGGCAGATGAAGTGTCGGCAAGGAGAATATCGGATTCATTAACTGATCCGGTGCCGGCATGAACTAGGTGAATATTTTCGGGTAAATTGCCGATGATGGCCTCCAGTGTCCCGACAACATCAGCCTTGAGAATAATGTTGAGACGGTCTGGGTTTTTGGTAATTGAGAAGACTTCGGCAGAAGTGGTGGTGATTTGGGTCTGAATCTGGTCGAGAGTTTCGGGCCTGGTGATGATGGCACCAACAGGAGGAACGGTGGAAAAACCGAGAACTCTGACTGGGGTTGAAGGTAGGGCATTTTTAAGGTTTTGGTTTTGCCAATCAATTAGGGCACGAGCCTTGGCCGTAATGGCTGGTTCATTGGGTTTAGTAGGGACAGTGGTGAGAAAATCACCTGGACTGAGAGTACCGTTTTTGATGATAACAGTGGCTAGTGGCCCACGATTTTTATCAAGATTGCTTTCGATGACGACCGCTTTGAGGATGCCGTCTGGATCAGCTTTGATTTCCTGAAGGTCAGCTAAAAGAAGAAGGTTTTCGAGGAGTAAGTCTAGATTTGTTTGGCGGGTGGCAGAGACTTCGATAATGGGAACGTTGCCACCAAAACCTTCGACCAGAACGCCGGCTTCGGCCAGTTGGCCTTTGACGCGCTCGGGCCGACTATCGGGAAGGTCTATTTTGTTAAGGGCAACAACAAAAGGAATATTGGCGGAATTGATATGAGAGATTGATTCCCGAGTTTGAGGCATGACGCCATCGTCAGCGGCAACGACGAGGACGGCGAGATCGGCAATTTGGCCGCCACGGGCGCGCATGGCAGTAAAGGCGGCATGGCCGGGAGTGTCGATAAAAGTGATGAGTCGGTCGTGGTAGGTAACTTGGTAAGCGCCAATATGTTGAGTAATACCACCAGACTCACCGCCAGCGACGTTAGTTTTTCTGATGGCGTCGAGGAGGGAGGTTTTGCCATGGTCAACGTGGCCAAGGACGGCGATGATGGGAGGACGAGGAGATATGCTCAAATTTTGAATCCTAATTACTAATTTTCACCTACCGGTGGACTAAGTCTAAACAGGATTGTTGTTAAATCGGCTCTTGATTGTGAAGAACTTTATTTGTTTTCAGTATCAGCGCTGGAATCTGCTTTGTCGGCGTCGATTGACTCATTTTTTTCGTGATGCTGTTGGTAGGCACTTAGTTTTTCTTCGATTTCTTTGAAGGTTTTGGGGCCAATACCTTTAATTTCTTTGAGACGGGCAATATTATCGCCGATGAGTTGTTCAATCAAAATGACGCCAGCATCAATGAGTTTTTTTCTGGTTTTGGGATCGAGATGGAGAAGGTCAATTTCGAACTCTTCATCGCCAGTGACTTGGACAGTGGCTTTGTCGCCGCCTTGGATGGTGATTTTGTAGCCGGTAAGTTTGGCGGCTAGTTTGACGTTTTGGCCACTGCGGCCAATGGCAAGCGAAAGTTGATCTTCAGGGACGGTAATGATGGCAGTTTTGGTGTCTTCATCAATATTGATGTCGAGGTTTTCGGCAGGGGCGAGAGAGGAAGCGATGAATTCTTTGGGATCTTCTGAGTATTGAATGATGTCAACCCGCTCGCCGTTAAGTTCGTTGATGACAGCCTGAACACGAACACCTTTTTGACCGACACAGGAGCCAACAGGATCAACACCATCCTGGTTGGATTTGACGGCGACTTTGGTGCGGACACCGGGATCTCTGGCAATGCGTTCGATAACAACAACATCAGTACCGACTTCGGGAACTTCGCGGGCAAAAAGTTGTTCAACGAGGCGAGAGTCAGCGCGGGAGACGATGACAGACTCACCGCGGAAGGTTTCACGGATATCAGCAATTAGGACGGCAACGCGAGAGTTGAGGCGGTAAAATTCGCCACGAATCTGCTCCTCGGGAGGCATAACACCTTGGCCACGACCGATGTCTAGAATGACGTTCTTGCCATCGAGGCGAAGAACTTGGGCAGTGATAAGTTCGCCAATGCGGTCACGATATTCGTCAAGAATGGAAGTTTTTTCGGCTTCACGGACCTGTTGAAGAATGACTTGCTTGGCAGTTTGAGCGGCGATTCGGCCAAAACCAGGGGGAGTGACGTCCTTTTCCTTCTTAGATTTAGGAGCGGTAGCAAAGATGCGAAATTCACCGGTGTCGCCATCGAGCTTGACGTCCATGGTGTATTCACCTTCTTCATACTCGGTATAGGCGGTTGGGTAGTCTTTGCGATAAGCGGCGAGGAGAGCTTGTTTGAGAGAATCGAGAACAATGGATGGTTCAATGCCTCTTTCGGTGCAGATTTGGTTAAGGGCCGCGGCAAATTCGGTGCGGGCAATATTTAGATCAGACATTATCAGTTATCGGAGCTCAGTTGTCGGAACTCAGAATAGAAAATTATTTAATAAAAGCGGCTTTAAACCGCTTGATTGGAGTATTTTACTCTATATCAGGCTCTAGGGGAAGAGCTTTAGGCCTTTTCGAATTCTTTGAGGAGTTGTTTTTGATGGCGATTAAGTTTGGTGGGGATATTTATGTTGAGACGAATGTAGTAATCACCGTGGCCGGGTCGTTGGAGACGTTTGATGCCTTTGCCAGCTAAACGAATGAGAGTACTAGGCTGGGTACCAGGGCGAATTTTGATGGTGAGATCGCGATTGAGGGTGGGGACCTGGATGTTGCCGCCTAAAATAGCGGTGGTGAAAGGGAGATCATAGTCGAGAAAGAGGTCGGCGTCGTCACGTTTGAAAAACTTGTGAGGCTGGACATCAAAAGAGACATCAAAGTCGGAGTAGCGGATGCGGGTGCCATCATCAGCGCCAGCAGGGATTTTGACCTTGTATTGTTTACCTTGGTGAACAAAGGTTTTTTCGGTGCCTTTGACAGCTTCGTCAAAAGAAATTTTGAGAGAGTAATGAGGTTTTTGGGGGCCACGTTGTTGGAAGGGATTGCTGGAACCGAAAAAAGTCTCGAAAATACTGAAAGGATCAGAGAAATCATTGAAAGACCCAGGATTACCACTTGAATAGTAGGAATATTGGAAAGGACCTCTGTTACTACCAGCTTGACTGAATGGACCTCCAGCAGAGGGATCAAAGGCGGCCGGTCCGAATTGGTCATAATTTTGTCTCTTCTGAGGATTGCTGAGGATCTCGTAGGCTTCGTTGATCTCTTTGAACTTACTTTCAGCGTCGGCAGATTTATTGCGATCAGGATGGAACTCGAGGGCCTTTTTGCGATAGGCCTTTTTGATCTCCTCGGTGGAGGCAGTTTTGGGAAGGCCTAAAATATCGTAAAGGTTGCGTTTGGTGGTCATGGATTGAGGTTATTTTAGCATTTTTGAGGGTGGTTGGTTGTGATTATAGGGCTTTTATGATATATTATGGGTTGTATTTGGCTCATTTTAGAGGAGGAAATAATGATTGATTTCCAAGTAGCAAATCCGGTATTGCTACGGCTACTGCCGGCAGATGTAAACCTGGATGTGGATGTGTTTGTTCTGCAAATCGATGAAAGATTGGATTTTGACAAGGTCGATGCCACGGTGGCGACGAACTCGTCAGGAACAAAGCCAACGATCCAGGAACTGGTGACCAAAGATGGCCGACTGGCCGGATTTGCGGTCAACCAACAAGTGGTTGAAAGACTGGAAGATAAACTCAAAGGATTTTATGGTCAGGAATTGTCCTGCAAAATTAGTTGAGGCAACACCCCCAAGCAGAAAGCGAGGGGGTGTTTTTTTATCTATTCTTCAATGACTTCGCCCTCTTCGACGGTTCCGGCTTTTTTTTCTTCGGTTTTCTCCTCAGAGTTAGGCTCTTTGTTTTTTTGCTCAGCTTCGGAGGCGGCTTTGTAAAGCTGTTCACCGTATTTTTGAATTACTTCAGAAGCTTTTTTGAGAGCGGAATCGAGAGATTCGATAGTAAGATCAGATTTATCTTTGACCGCCCTTAGCTCACTAATAGCCGTTTCGATTTCTTTTTTAGTATCGGCTTCGATTTTGTCGCCGGCGTCTTTGAGCGTTTTTTCGGCAGAAAAGATCAAGGTTTCAGCTTCATTTTTTTTGTCGATGAGTGCCTTTTTCTTCTTGTCTTCTTCGGCGTATTTTTCGGCTTCAGCTTTCATCTTTTCGACTTCCTGATCGGAAAGATTGGTGGCATTTTGAATGGTAATTTTTTGCTCCTTGCTGGTACCTTTGTCTTTGGCAGAAACATTGAGGATGCCATTGGCGTCAATATCAAAAGTAACTTCGATTTGAGGAATACCTCTGGGGGCGGGTGGAATACCGTCTAGGACAAAACGTCCAAGAGACTTGTTGTCAGTAGCCATGGGTCGCTCGCCCTGGAGAACGTGAATCTCAACTTGGGGTTGGTTGTCAGCCGCAGTAGAGAAGACTTGAGATTTTTGAGTGGGGACGGTGGTATTGCGCTCAATGAGCGGGGTCATAACTCCACCAAGAGTTTCAAGGCCTAAGGTTAACGGGGTAACATCAAGCAGGAGGATATCTTTGACATCACCGGCGATAATACCACCTTGAATGGCGGCACCAAGGGCAACAGCTTCGTCTGGATTAACTGACTTGTTTGGTTCTTTACCGAAAAAATCTTTGACGGCTTGCTGGACCTTGGGCATTCGGGTCATGCCACCAACAAGAATGACTTCTTTGATATCTTTGGTATCAAGCTTGGCATCTTTGAGAGCGGCTTTGCAAGGTTCGATGGTTTTTTTGATGAGATCGTCAACCAACTCCTCGAGTTTGGCCCGGGTTAACTTCATGGTCAGGTGGAGAGGTCCGTTATCACCTTGAGTAATGAAGGGTTGATTGATATCAGTTTCGGTGGCGCTACTCAACTCGATTTTGGCTTTTTCGGCGGAGTCTTTGATCCGTTGAAGAGCTTGTTTGTCTTTGGAAAGATCAACACCACTCTCTTTTTTGAATTCGGAAACGATCCAGGCAATGATCTTTTGGTCGAAGTCGTCGCCGCCAAGGAAAGTATCACCGTTGGTAGACTTGACCTCAAAAACACCATCGCCCAGTTCAAGAATGGAGATGTCAAAGGTGCCACCACCAAGATCGTAAACGGCGATGGTTTCGTTTTTGCCCTGCCTGCCGGCAGGCACGGCTTTGTCGATGCCGTAGGCCAGGGCGGCGGCGGTGGGTTCGTTGACGATGCGCTTGACAACCAGGCCAGCAATTTCACCAGCTTGTTTGGTGGCCTGGCGTTGGGAGTCGTCAAAATAGGCGGGGACGGTAATGACAGCCTCAGTGATGGTTTCTCCGAGATAGCTTTCGGCGTCTTTTTTGGCCTTTTGCAAGATTTTGGCACTGATTTCTTGAGGGGTGTACTCTTTGCCATCAACTTGGATCGCGGCCATATTTCCATTACCCTTGGTGATTTTGTAAGAAACGTGATCTAAAGTTTTTTGAGTCGCCGGGGAGTCAAATTTTTGACCCATGAGTCGTTTAACAGAAGAGACGGTTTCCTCAGGTTTTAGAACCATTTGACGTTTGGCAGTGTCGCCAATGAGACTGTCTTTAGGGTTAACAGTGGAAGGAAAGATATTTCTACCTTCAGAGGTAGGAATAATTTTGGCAGTGCCGCCTTCCATAACAGCGACAGCGCTATTGGTAGTGCCGAGATCGATACCAATGATTTTTGACATATGTGTTTAAATTTTAATTTTTAATTACTAAATACTTTTAGATTTGTTCGAAATGGCAGTGGCAGAGGGAGATTGTTTTTCCCCAGAGCCGACTTCGACTTTGGCGGGACGGATAACCTGATCGTGGTAGAAATAGCCTTGGGAAATGGTTTTGGTGACTTGGTTTTTGGGGCCGGCGACAACTTCGATACAGTCCATGGTCTCAGGATTGAAGAGTTGGTCTTTGGTTTTGATGGGAGTGACATCTTCGGAAGTAAGGATTTGGTGGAATTGTTCGATAACCATTTGCAGACCTTGGTCCTGAAGGTGGTTTTGGGCACGTTCAAGATCGTCAATGATGGGGAGGATTTTGTTGATGATGCCTTGATTGGCGTATTGTAGATAGGTCTGTTTTTGAGTTTGATGGCGTTTTTCGAGATTTTGATAATCGGCGAGGGCTCGTTTGAGGTGATCTTGTAGTTCAAGAATTTGTTTTTTGGGGACATTGGTGGTTTTACCAGTTAGTTTAGACATGATTAGATTGATTGGGCGATTTGATTAATGAGATTGGCAGTATAGCGAATTAAAGGAATATTTTGATCATATTGTTGGCGATTGGTGGCGAGAATCCCGAGAGAACCACGTTGGTCGCCAACCTGAATATCGGCAAAAAGACAACTGACTGGTTCCAGCATGGCAACCCCAAGTTCGTCGCCCAAAAGTAGATGAATTGAGTTGCTACCGGCGGCACGGCCGAAGAGGGTAACAACGCGTTGGTGTTCATCGAGAAGAATGAGGATTTCACGGAAGAGGTCGATGTCATAAAATTCACGGTTATTGAGAAGGTTTTGGTAGCCGGAATGATAAACCCTGCCAGTATTGGTAGCGGCAATAGAAAGAGACTTGGTGCGTTCGGCAAGAATTTTGGTGGCTTCTTCTAGGAGAGCATCAAGATCGGAGCGAACTTGCCAGACGCGTTCTTTGATGGCGACTTCTTCGGCAACAGAGAGATCCCGCTCTTTGAGGAGTTCGTTGACATAGAATTTGATGGCAGTGGCGGAGGGAATACGGCCAGCAGAAGAGTGGGGTTTGGTGAGAAAACCTAAATCGGCAAGGGCACTCATCTCGTTGCGGATGGTGGCAGGAGAGATGCCGAGTTGATATTTTTGGTCGATAGTTTGAGAACCAACGGGTTCGCCGGTATTGGAGTATTCCTCGACGATGATTTTGATGAGTTTGATTTGACGGTCGGACAACATAGTGATTAGTGTAATTATTTAGCAATGAGATGTCAAGAGTGCTAAATATTGTCTTTTAATTTTTTGTTATGCTAGAAGGATGACAGCACGTGAGGGGTTGAAGAAGTTGGTGCCGATGGTGTTGATGCTGGTGGCGCTGGTGGTGATTATTGTAGCCATACCTGAGGCGGTGAGATATGTTGGAAAAGCGAGTGGAACACCGGCAAATATTGTGGTGGATATGGAAGCGATCATTGGGCCAATGCCCCACCCTTGGCGGAATTTGGCCCAGGGTGGGGAAGAGTCCGAACCGATGATTGATGATGTGACGGCAGAGATTGCCGCATTAAAGACTGAGTACGTACGGATTGACCATATTTATGATCAGTACAATGTAGTAAGTAAAGACGGGGGACAGTTGCGGTTTGATTGGACGAAACTGGATGCGGTGGTGAACAGTATTTTGGCGGCGGGGGCAAAACCGTTTTTGGCATTGTCGTATATGCCACCGGCAATATCTAAGGGCGACATTGTGGAATTACCGGCTGTTTGGGCAGACTGGGAGGCGGTGGTCAAGGCGACAGTAGAACACTATTCCGGAAAGTTGGGAATGAATTTGGATGGAGTTTATTACGAGGTTTGGAATGAGCCGGATTTGTTTGGCGGATTTAAGACTTATGGAGATAAAAACTATTTGACTTTGTACGATCATTCGGCCAGAGCGGCGATGCGGGCACAGGGAGTGAATTCGTTTAAATT
>CAYIUD010000008.1:0-13467 GCA_964366265.1 uncultured Pseudomonadales bacterium
GAAAAAAATGAATGCTGAACGTTTGAGGGTGATTTTTGCGGAGGAAGAAATTTTGAGAAAAACTGGGGTTTTGGCTCAGGTTGTTTTTGAGGCGATTGGTTTAGATCCAATTCCAGTTCCAGACCAGGAGAAAACAAGACTGGCTTTGAATAAAATGAATGAATTGTTGGATCAATTTGATCGATTGGGAGGTTGGAAAAAAATGAAGTTGTCAAAGTTGCCTGCTCAGGATCGAGCTTTGTTAGAGTATCTTCCTTGGGCTTTGGCGGGAAGAATGGTGATGTTGGCGACAGAAGCTATTTCAAAGGGATATGGTTCCGAAAATGATCGCTGTGTGAGAATGTTTGAGTTTGTAGTTGAAAAGTTGGGAATAAATTCTAATCCAAGAGAGTCTGCGGAGATTTTTGTGGAGTGTGGTGGAGAAGTTTTTGATACTTTGGAAAAAAATAATGGGATTGATATTGAGATGTTAGTGACTGAAGTTAGGTTAATAAATGAGGCATTGTTCCCCGCGTTATCGGCTTGATAGAATAAAGGATTGTGAATAGTAAGAATATTTCCCCAGCGACGCATTTGATGATAAGAGGAGCTAGACAGCATAATCTTAAGAATGTAAATTTGGATATTCCTAAAAATCGGCTAGTTGTTTTTACAGGTTTGTCAGGATCGGGAAAATCAAGCATGGCTCATGACACGATATATGCTGAAGGTCAACGTCGGTATGTTGAGTCATTATCTTCGTATGCGAGACAGTTTTTGGGGGTGATGGATAAACCTGATTTGGATCGAGTCGAGGGTTTATCCCCAGCAATTTCAATTGACCAAAAAAGTGGTTCACATAATCCAAGGTCGATTGTGGGGACGGTAACGGAAATTTATGATTATTTGAGGTTGTTGTATGCAAGAGTTGGTCATCCCCATTGCTCTAATTGTGGCAAAGAAATTGCTACTTCTGATCCGGAACAAATAACCAGACAGATTTGGGAAAAGGCACAAAAACATGAAGAGATGGGGACTAAAAAAGGAGTTCGGTTGATACTTTTATCTCCAGTGATAAGACATCAAAAGGGTCAATTTAAAGAATTACTAAAGCTATTATCTAAAAAGGGGTATCGACAAGTGAGAATCGACGGGGTGATTTTTGATTTGGATGAAAATATCAATTTGATAAAAACCAATTATCATGATATTGAGACAGTGATTGATCGAATGGTGATTGAGTCAGATACGTTGGTGGACAAGAAGTCTGAATTGTTTCTGCAAACAAGAAATAGACTGTTTGAGGCGGTTGAGAACGGATTGGAGTTGTCGGCAGGTTTGTTAATTGCAGGCGTGGTAAATGATCGGTCTTTATCTTTTCCAGAAAAACCAAAAAAAATGGAAGACACTTTGTATAGTGAAAAATTTGCCTGTCCAAATTGTAACTTGAGTATTCCGGAGATTGAACCAAGGATGTTTTCGTTTAATTCGCCTGATGGTGCTTGCCCGGTTTGTACTGGCTTGGGAAGCAAATTGGTAGTCAAAGAAGAGTTGTTATTGGCAGAAAATTTAACTCTTGAAGAGGGAGCAGTAATACCTTTGGCGTCTCATTTCGAGACAGATACTTGGATGGCTAGATTGATTAGGAAAGTAGCTAGTGAAAATGGGTTTAACACGCAGACACCAATTAATAAGCTAAATTCGGAACAGCTTAATACCTTGCTTTACGGTACAGGGGAGATTGAGTATGCGGTAAAGGGTTTTAATTCAAAAGGGAAAGAAACTGTTTGGCGGACTGTTTTTGGTGGAATTGTACCTGAATTAGAGCGGAGATATGAAGAAACGACTTCTGACTATGTTCGGAGTGAATTGGAAAAATATATGGTAAAAGAAGTCTGCCCTGAGTGTAATGGGGCAAGGCTTAAACCAGAAGTTTTGGCGGTAACGGTTAACAACACTTCAATTGCTGAGGTGAGTGCAAAATCAATCACCAAAGCAATGGAATGGGTGGAGGAATCAAGGAAATTGATGAGCGATAAGGAAAAAGTGATTTCAGAGCCGATTGTGGATGAGATTAAATCTCGGTTGCAATTTTTGGTATCGGTTGGCTTGGATTACCTGTCTTTGTCTAGGGAAGCGGGAAGCCTGGCAGGAGGAGAACTACAAAGAATTAGGTTGGCATCTCAGATCGGTTCTAGATTGACGGGGATACTTTATATTTTGGACGAACCAACGATTGGTTTGCATGAGAGAGATAATAAGAGATTAATTTCAACTCTGAGAGAACTACAAAAATTGGGAAATACTTTGATTGTGGTTGAGCACGACCGGGAGATGATGATGGCGGCAGACGAACTCGTTGAGTTTGGTCTAGGTGCGGGACAGCAGGGAGGCGAAGTGGTGTTTCAAGGAAAAATTGAGGAGATGTTGGCTGATAAAAAAAGTCTGACGGGAAAATATCTTAGCAATCGTAAAAAAATAACGAGGAGTAATGCCGAGTTGGTCGCAAATCCGGAAAAGATTAGGCTTGAAGGAGCAAATGAACATAATTTGAAAAATATTGATGTGGACATGCCAATGAATCGATTGGTTTGTGTGACCGGTGTCTCTGGTTCAGGTAAATCTACTTTGGTGGTCAAAACACTCTATGAGGCCTTGGCTAGGGAACTTAACAAAAGACACCGGCGAGAACAGGTAATTTATAAAACAATAATGATTCCGGAGAGAATTAAACGAGTTAGTTTAATTAATCAAAGTCCAATTGGCAGAACACCAAGAAGTAATCCGGCAACATATACGAAAGTTTTTGATTATATTAGGGGTTTATTTGCAATGACTCAGGAAGCGAAAATGAGGGGATATAAGTCCGGTAGATTTTCTTTTAATGTAAAAGGTGGTCGTTGTGAGTCATGTCAGGGTGAAGGTCAGACAAAAATTGAGATGCAGTTTATGTCGGACATATATGTGACTTGTGAAGTTTGCCAAGGGAAGCGTTACAATTCCCCTACTCTGGAAGTGGAATATAAAAGCAAAAATATTGCTCAGGTTTTGGAAATGACTGTTGATGAAGCGGTGGAGTTCTTTGGGAGTGTGCCCCCGTTAAAAATCAGATTGGCAACACTACAGGATGTGGGGTTGGGTTACATTAAGTTGGGCCAGCCTGCTCCAACAATCAGTGGTGGTGAAGCACAAAGGGTAAAATTGGCGGCAGAATTGGCTAAAACCGGAAGTGGTCACACAATATATATTTTGGATGAACCAACAACTGGATTGCATTTTGAGGATTTGAGAAAATTGTTAGCAGTGTTGCATCGCTTGGTGAATCAAGATAATACAGTGATCGTAATTGAACATAATTTAGATTTAATTAAAAATGCTGATTGGATTATAGATATGGGCCCGGAAGGTGGTGATAAAGGCGGGGAGATAATTTTTGAGGGTAAAGTTGCAGATATAATGAAGGAGCCTCGTTCTTATACGGGGGTGGAGTTGAAACAAATTGTTTAATAGTAATTCGTTTGCTTAAAATATCGTTGTGAGTAAAGTTTATTTATTAGGGTTGATGAGTTTATCTTTTTTGTTTACGGTGGCGGGTAGAGTTCAGGCGCTTTCGGAATTTGAAACGACTTATTCAACAACCTATCAAGTGCAGTCGTCAGGAATGACGACAGCATTGTTAAATATTTCCTTAACGAATAAATTGAGTAATGTTTATGCTGATAAATTTTCATTGTCGGTTGGTTTTACGGACGTTGAGGATATAAAGATCCATGATGCAGTGGGAGTGATTGATCCTGATATCATCAAGACTGAAAATCAGACGACGATTAGATTTAAATTTATTGATAGGGTAGTTGGCAGAGATAAGGTGAATCGGTTTTCAGTAAGTTATCAAACTAAAGATATTGCGGTAAAAAATGGTTCTAGTTGGGAAATCAATATTCCCCAGTTGGAGACAGACAAGGGGGTATCAGACCAAAAAATTACTTTGGTTGTGCCTTCCGAGTTTGGATCTCCAGCTTTTATTACTCCAGAGCCAGATACAGCAACAAAAAATCCTCCGGCAACAAATACTAGTAACAGCTATGGTTTTGAAGCAAAAACATTGGGAAATAAAGCGATTTCGGCAGTTTTTGGGTTAACTCAATTTATGAAATTTAATTTGGTTTATCACCTTGAGAATACCAATCCAGTTAGACAAAAAGCTGAAATTGCTTTACCACCGGACACCAATTATCAAAGGATGATATATGAGTCAATTCAACCTGATCCTGAGGATGTGATGGTGGATGTTGATGGAAATTGGCTGGCACAATATTCGCTAGCGCCAGGAGAAAAATTAAATATCAATACCGTAGGTGTGGTAATGATCGACTTTTCTCCAAGACAAAGCTTTATTTCGGCAGAAATTTTGCAAAAAAATTTATTACCAAGCAAATATTGGCAATCCAACAATCAGCAGATAAAAACTCTAGCTAGCCAATTAAAAACAAGTGAAGCGATCTATGATTATGTGGTTGATTTTTTATCATATGATTATTCAAGAATTCAGACGGGAACAGAAAGATTGGGAGCCTTGAGTTCAATTGGTCAGCCTTCCAGCGCGATCTGTACTGAGTTTACAGATTTGTTTGTGACCCTAAACAGGGCGGCGGGAATTCCTGCGCGAGAATTGGAAGGTTATGCATTCACTAAAAATGATAAATTGAGACCCTTAAGTCTGACTCAGGATGTACTTCATGCTTGGCCAGAATATTTTGATAAATCAAGACAGAAGTGGATTCAAGTAGACCCAACTTGGGAAGACACGACTGGAGGAGTGGACTATTTCAATAAATTGGATTTGAATCATTTTGTGTTTGTGATTCACGGTGCAGACCCATTAATGCCACTACCAGCTGGGGCTTATAAAACTGAGGGGGGTTTGAATAAAGATGTAAAAGTGATAGCAAGTGATCCAGTGGTGATTCCAAATGAAGATTTGAAGTTTGAAGCAAAAATAAAGAAATCTTTGTGGGGAGGAAAATTAGAATTGAGTATAAAAAATGCAGGAATGGTCTCAGTAACGCCAAAAATTACAATTGGTTCCGACCCAGTTGATATAATTTACCTGTCTAAAAATGTTGAGACTATTCCACCTTATGGGAAACGGGTTTTGGAAGTCGAGTTGCCAAAGAAAATTAATCTATTGGCACCAAAAAATTTGATGGTTAAATATGATCAGAGAGAAGTTAGAGTACCAATTGGAACAGAAAACGATGAAGACTTGCCGATTAAAATGGCGACCGGGGGGATTGTCGCAGGTTTTTTGGCAATCTGTGCCTTCCTCGCCCGCCGTGTATTCGTTTCAAGATGAAAACAGGACTCCTTTGTATATAGGGAAGACGATTCACCCTAAGACTAGGATTAGGCAACACTTGAAACAAGCAGAGGAGGCTGGATCTAAACAACGAGAGTTTGTTAAGTTGGCCAATGAAATAGTTTTCTACCCAGTTGATTCTGAAATTGAGAGTTTATTGCTTGAAGCAAGACTGATTAAATTACATCAACCTGTTTATAACTCGATTCAGAAGGATGATAAGACTAGTTTGTTTATTGAGGTTACTCGAGATGAGTTTCCCAGAGTTAGGTTGATCCGAGGAGGAGAGGTTAAGAACGATAAAAATGTCTATGGGCCTTTTAGGACAAGTCAGGAGGCTGAGGCAGTTTTGAGAGTATCTAGGAGGGTATTTCGCTTTTGCCAGTCGCCTCCGCAGAGAGGAAAAAACAATCGTCCTTGTTTTTATTACCACATTAATCAATGTGGTGGTGTTTGTGCTGGGAAAATGACTAAAACTGAATACCGGATAGTGATAGGTTATCTGAGAAGGTTTTTGAATGGTCGATCGAAAGGACTATTGGCTGTTCTTGTAAAAAAAATCCATAAACTAGCTCTTGAGGAGAAATTTGAGCAAGCTGAAAAATTAAAAAAAATGTATGAGGCAGTTTATTGGGCGACTCAAACAAGTCGGGGTTTGGCGAGTTTTTTGCGGGGCGGAATGTTGCCAGAGAAAGGTATTAAAGAATTACAGAGAGTTTTACAAAACGAAGGAATTGAGACAAGTTTGGAAAAAATTGAGGGATATGACGTGGCAACTTTACAACAAAAGAATACGGTGGGAGCGATGGTGGTGTTTTTTTTGGGAACGGCAGAGAAAAAATCTTACCGGATTTTTAAGATAAAGAGTGGTGGTGGTGATACTGGAGCGATGAAGGAGATGTTAAGGCGAAGGTTTTGGGATAATGATTGGGAAAAACCTGATTTGGTGATGGTTGATGGGGGTAAACCTCAGCTTTCAACAGCCTTGAAAGTGATACCAAGTTCCATCCCGGTAATCGCTTTGGCCAAAAAAGAAGAAACGATCGTCATAAAGAAAGGCAGAGCTTATATTGAAATTCAGTTGCCAAGAAGATCGTTGGGTTTGAAATTGTTGCAGCAAATACGAGATGAAGCACATCGGTTTGGAACTGGTTTCCATAAAAGACTGAGAAACAAAGTTAGTTTAGAATAGTGATATGAAAGGATTGATAAGGTCTTTGTTTTTGAGTGGATTGATTTTGTATGTAGCTTTGCTGATTTATCCAGGGATGAGTTACGATGGGAGCTTTAAGACCTTGTTGATTGCTTCGACGGCTTTGATGCTCTTAAACAAGATTGTTAAGCCAATGATCAAACTTTTGCTTTTGCCAATAAATCTGATTACCTTAGGTCTGTTTCGGTGGGTAGCACATGTGTTGACCTTGTTTATATTGGTGAGAATCGTGACGGGCTTTAGTATTTCTGGGTTTTATTTTGCTGGTTGGGAGTGGAATGGTTTTATCGTTCCAGCTGGTCAAATTTCGTTATTTGCTTCATTTGTGTTGGCGTCGATGACCTTGAGCCTGATAGAGGCATTTTTGAAATGGGTTTTGGAAAGATAGACGAGAAGTGCTGGTCTTGGTAGAATCTCTTTATGAATTTATTGTTGGCTTTGCAGATTGTAGTTTCGGTTTTGTTGATTGCGGCAATAATGATTCAGAGTCAGGGGACTGGTCTTGGGCGTAGTTGGGGGGGTGCAGGAGTTAGTTATCACTCTAAGAAGGGTCTAGAGAAGTATATTTATGCGGCGACGATTGGTTTGGTAATATTATTTGTTGGGTTGTCGATTATTGGCATAAGTTTGTAAATGCCTACTTTTCTTCGTAAGATTTACTGGTTTGTAGTTGGATTTGCGACAAAATATAAGAAGATTGTTTTAGTTAGTGTTGTTGGAGCAGTGGCGTTGATTGGTTTTGTTTTGGTTATATGGCCAAAATTGCCAAAACTCAACAAAGTCCGATATGTGGGTATAGTCGGTAAGTATGGTTTAACTCAAGTACCAAGAAGGATTGAACAGGAGTTGGGGATGGGATTAACAATTTTGGGTGAAAATCAGGTACCTGAACCAGGTCTTTCCAAACGTTGGGAGATTTCTAATGATGGTAGGACTTATCGTTTTTATTTACGCAATGATGTGTTGTGGTCTGATGGAACACCAGTGACTTTGGCAGATCTCAATTTTAGTATTCCGGACGTTAAGATTGAGAAAAAAGAGCCTGATGTGCTTGAATTTGTTTTACCGGAGGCTTTTTCTCCGTTTCCAATGCTATTGACAAAACCAGTCTTGAAAGATGGAAAGTTTACCACTGGCCAGTTTGTGGTGGCAGATATTCAGGCTGATGGCCCTTTTTTGAAGCAGGTGAATCTAAAGAATGATAAAGAAAATTTGATTTTTAGGTTTTATGATTCAGGAAGTGCGGCAATTACGGCCTTTAAATTGAGTCAGATTGATGAAATTGTTGGTTTGTTTGATGCAGGAGAATTGAGTGACTGGCCTAACCTTAAGGTGGAAAAGGAAGACCAGTTGGATTTCTATGTGGCCCTGTTTTATAACAATGAGGATTCTTTGTTGAGAGATAAATCAGTGAGACAAGCTCTTTCTTATGCAATTAGTGACAAAAATTATGGTTTTAGAAGGGCGAGTGGGCCGATTAGTCCCAAATCTTGGGCATACAACCCGGTGGTGAAAGATTATGGTTTTGATCAAGGAAGGGCGAAGGAATTACTTGACAAGGTTTTGCCTCCTGACAATAAGAAAATAAGTTTGGAACTTTCGAGTACACCAGATTTATTACCAATAGCTGAGGTGATCAAGAAAGATTGGGAAAAAGTTGGTGTCAAGGCTGAAATTAAAGTGGTGGCTTCGATCCCAAGTAGTTTCCAGGTATTATTGGCGGCCCAGGAAACTACGGCTGATCCGGACCAATACTTGTTGTGGCATTCAACTCAAGCGTCTAATTTTACTAATTTTCGAAGTCCAAAAGTGGACAAATTGTTGGAAGATGGTCGACAAACATTAAAACAAGCTGATCGCAAGCAGATTTATTTTGATTTCCAAAGATTTTTATCGGAAGAGGTGCCAGCGACTTTTTTGTACCATCCGGAAGCAGTTCTGATAAAACGGGGGCGATAAGGTGATTTGTCTTAGTGGGAGTGGCGGCGGTGACGGCGACGTTCGATTTCAGTTAGATGTTTTTTGCGCAAGCGGAGGGATTTGGGAGTGATTTCTAACAATTCGTCTGGTTCAAGAAAGTCGAGGGCTTGTTCTAGACTGAGTTCAATTGGAGGAGCGAGCTGGATAATGCCATCTGAAGATTTGCTACGCATGTTGGTAAGTTTTTTTCCTTTACAAACATTAATTTCAATATCTTCACCACGAGGATTTTGGCCAATAATTTGACCTTCATAAACTTTGTTGGCGGGAGAAATAAAGGTGGTGCCTCGGTTTTGGGCTCCCTGGAGACCGTAGGCTAAGGCTTCACCACTAGTGGCGGAAATTAGAACACCAGAACGAAGTTTGGGCAGGGTTTTGCCAACTGGTTGGAAACCAACAATCTGAGAACTAAAAATAACGGTGCCTTTGGTTAGAGTTAAGAGCAGACTGCGGAGGCCGATGATGTTTCTGGTGGGGAGTTGGTAGGCAAACTCGGTTTCGTTGCTAGTTAGAGGGTCCATTTTAACTAGATGGGCTAGTCTTTTACCCAGTTCTTGAGTGATGGCACCAACATGTTCAGGTTGAACGATTAGGGTCAGTTCTTCAACTGGTTCTTGAGTAGCACCATCGATAGTCTTGGTGACGGCTTCCGGTTTGCCGACTTCCATTTCGTAACCTTCACGACGAAGGGTTTCCAAGAGAACAGCAAGGTGAAGTTCGCCGCGGCCACTGATTTTAAATTTACCACTGGGAAGTTTTTCGACTCTGAGACTGAGATTGGTTTCGAGCTCGCGATTGAGACGTTCTTCCAACTGACGACTAGTGCCAAATTCGCCTTCATTGCCGGCTAAGGGTGAGGTGTTTGGACCAAAGGTCATATGAAGAGTTGGCTCGGTGATGCTAATTGCCGGGAGAGGACTAGGATCGGAAGGATCAGTAACAGTATCACCAATAGAAATGTTTTGGGTCCCGGAGAGGGCGACGATATCCCCGGCTAAAGCTGATTCTACCGGTATCCTACCCAAACCGGAAGAAACCATTAGATGTTCGACAGTAAAAGATTTGTTTTTGCCGGCAAGAAGTAATTTTTGACCGATGACCAGTTTACCCTGATAAATTTTACCAATGAGGATTTTGCCGAGATGAGAGTCATAATCGAGGGAGGAGACAACTAGTTTTACAGGAAGAGAAAGGTTACTAGTTGGTGCAGGCAAATGTTTGATGATGGCTTCAAGTAAAGGAGTGGTGTCGCCACTTTGTTCTAGGTTTTGGGGGAGTTCGGTGAAAACAACACCGTTTCGACCGATGGCATAAAGGACGGGGAAATCGAGTTGATCTTCGGTGGTGGCCAGCTCAAGAAAAAGATCACCGGTTTTTTTGATGACTTCGGGG
The DNA here is from genome assembly GCA_964366265.1 of uncultured Pseudomonadales bacterium. GTDB lineage: Bacteria > Patescibacteriota > Microgenomatia > UBA1400 > Chazhemtobacteraceae > CAYIUD01. Next base: position 9,924 of record CAYIUD010000008.1, read on the forward strand.
ATTCTGGCCAGGGGTTTGTCAATCTTATTGATGACAACAATAATTTTTAGACCCAATTTGAGCGCTTGGCGGAGAACGAAACGGGTTTGGGGCATGGGTCCTTCTTGAGCGTCAATGATGAGTAAGGCACCATCAGCCATACCGAGGGTTCTCTCGACCTCACCAGAGAAATCGGCGTGTCCAGGAGTATCAATAATATTGATCTTGGTATCCTGGTATTGGATGGCGCAATTTTTGGCCATAATGGTAATCCCTCGTTCGCGTTCAAGATCGTTACTGTCAAGAATACGCTCCTGACTCATTTCCTGTTGGTTGTCACGAAAAACATGGGTTTGTTTGAGGAGAGCGTCGATGAGGGTGGTTTTGCCATGGTCAACGTGGGCGATGACGGCGACATTGCGGATATTCATAAAAATAAGGCCATTTCGGGCGAAGTTGAGAACCCCTCTAAACGGAGAGACTACTCTGAGATACTAACGCTTCGGTCGAAATGACGTTCTTAGATGGGGTGATTGTAACAGATTAGAAAGGGGATTTCAATGACTATGGGCCCTAAAAAAGGCAGGGTGGAAACCCTGCCTTGATTTAAGAAATACAACCAGCTACGGCTTTGAAGATAGGATCAAGGTCATATTCGTTTTCTCTGATAGACATCAGAGAAAGAATGTAGGTATCACCTTGATTATTGATGACTACGGCATCGTTTAAAACTCGTCCCAGACTGCTTTTGGCAGACGGAAGGGCTCCGTCTTTGCCGTAATACTGGAAATTGCCCAGTTCTTTTTCGGCGGGTGACGGATAATCTAGAGCGCGGATAGCAAGCAGACTTCTGGTTTTAAGAATTCCTTCACGAAAATGAGGATTTTGCCATTGGATCGAGTATTCGGCCCCGGCGATAAACCAGTAGCCGTTGGCAATGTCGGTCGGAGTGCTGGCGTTGTAATACGAGGCGCTACGACCATTATTGAGAATAACCTTCCGGTCTTGGTTGAGATCAAAACGTGGGTCGTCCCAGCCTTTGGTGGGGCTACCAGGGTAATCCCAATCATGAAGCCCTTGATTGACGCCAATCTCGAAGAGAAAGTCGTTGAAGGCAATAATGGGGTTTTCCCAGTTGTTGACTTTGGCTACTTCACGCAAGACCATACCAGTTTTGACGTTGTTGCTGTAAACAGCCATTGAATAGACTGGACTCCCCTCTTGATAAGGGGCGTCGTCGGGCATTTTCAGGAAGTAATACAAAACGGCAAAAGCCTTAAAAGACGAAGCCAATGGTTTGAACTGATTCCCGTTGATACTAAAACGAAAATCCTCATTGCCATCAGAGTTAATTCGACCAAAGTCGAGACCAATGTTTTGGTCGGTGATCAAGCTTGCCAAAGTGGCTCGACAAACCTGCCAACTTTCTTGGGCCTGAGTGATTTGGCTAAAAAAAAGCAGAACAATTACGAAAGCGAAAATTCTGGACATTTTGTCCCTCTAAAATGTGCTTTGTGGAGGATTTTAACAGAGATTATGGGTTATTTCAAGCCGATTAGGTGCGGAATTTGTTGGAGCGCTTGACGACTTTGGCGATGTAGATGATTTCGTGAACTTCGCCCTCATCATCTTCAAACTGATTAGTCCCGGATAACTGGGCGTAGTCAGAAAGATACTTGGAGAGGGAGGCACGCATTTCTTTGAGTTGACTTTGGCCGTCCTTGAGGTTGCTGTGGATCTTGCTAATTTCTGGTTGTTGGATGACTTGGTTTTTGGCAGAGGATTTTGCCTGAGCGGCCTCTTTGGCAGTTTTGGCCGCTTCAACATATTCAGGATTATTTTCCAAGGCACTGTCGAGCATTTCCTTGTATTTCTTGAGTTGTTCTTGATGACGATCAATATTGCTCAGATAACTGAGGATTAGTTTTTCTAAAGTTATCAGGCTATGGGCTTGATTGTCTGTCTCTGAGTTGTTGTCCATGAAGTATGAGTCTAATGATCTAGGGAGCCGTTTTCAAGGATTGATTTTAAGGAAAATTTCTGTTTTAAGGTTCGGGTTTGTGTATTACAATGAGGAAATGGAGAAACCAATAATTCATTCCAAACCAGTCAGGCTTTTTTTCTTTTGGTCAGGAATTATTGCTACTTTTTGTTATCGGGTAATTGTTATCGTCAATAACTACAGCTATGCTTGGGCGCAAGCATTTTGGTATATGGGGACAATTGGCTTTATTGTTTATTTTGCTCACCGCTACCAAATTTCTGAAAGGAGAGCCAAGTTAATTAGAGATTATAGGTTGGTTGGAAAAGTAAAAAATCTTAAGGGTTTGTCTGAGGGAGAAAGAGATGCTTTGGGATATATTTTTGACACTTTACGTTCTTCAAAAGAAAAATGGAACTCAATCTTTATTTTTGTGTCTTCCTTTGTGGCTTTGACTATCGGTTTTTATCTCGATTTTTTAAAATGAGGTGACTATAATGTTGATCATTTTTTAAGCAAAAAAAGCAACAAAGTAAACTGTTATAGGTTGCCCGGCAGGGATTCGAACCCCAATACCCACCTCCAAAGGGTGGTGTCCTACCATTAGACGACCGGGCAAGATGTGCCGTTATTTTAACATTTTGGAGGGCTTGAGCCTAGGCAGAGATGATGGCTTGGTTAAGACTGCTAAGGATAAAGGATGAAGATGGGCTGAGTCTGTCTTCAAGTTGGGACAGATGAGTGTGGGCAATTTCGATCAGACCTGGGCGAATTTTAGTGTCGAGGGGATTGGTTGATTTAAGCTCGTCAATAGGAATGAAGCGGAGATCAGCGAGTTTGTCGGTGCTTAGTTGGTTGATTAAGTTCCAAGGGAGTTCAAGGTGGTAAACGGAGACGTTAACGTCGGCAACAATAATGTTCATGAAAGATTTAGGGTGGTCAGGGATAAGCCAGTGGGGGAATTTTTTTTCGATGACTAAATTAGTGAAAACTTCTTGTTGGAGAACACGCTTGATTGACAGATATGGATTCTCTCCGGATTGGGAATAAGTCATGGGTAAAGAGAGGGCGCCAAAACTTTTACCAACAGCTGGATTGGGAGTAGTAATATCATTGCCAGCCAGAATGTGCTTTGGTTCTCCTTCAGGATAGACAACTAGAGAGGTGGCAGAGAGACGAGTTGAGAGAGAACGGATGTAACTGACGATACGATGGAGACTGGGTTTGGAAAGAAATTCGCGAATAGTGTGATGAGTATGATGATGATACCAAGTTTCTAGAGGAACATTACCAGCAGTAGCCCAGCTAGTGAGGAAATAAAGAATTGAACCTAAATGAGATGGCTTACGACCGGTAAGTTTGACGATATCGTAAAGATCGAGCCAGCGATGGGCGGTTGGTTCAGGGATCTCGGGGAATTGGTGGAGAATGGCATTGACTGATCCGGATTTGAGATATGATCGGATGAGGTTTTCTTTGATATACTTTTGTTCCAAGTCAAATTTGGGAAGAATTTCAGACACCTGTATTGACACGCTCCCCTTAAAATAGACACTAATTCTATCAATTAGCTGTCAAAAAATG
>CAYIUD010000009.1:0-2623 GCA_964366265.1 uncultured Pseudomonadales bacterium
ACGACATCGTTTCACGTGACTGGAGTTCAGACGTGTGCTCTTCCGATCTCGCATCAAAAACTGGTGGCAAGGCCGACACCCCTCTTGCTACCTCAACTTTTCTAACCACCCCATCAGCCGTCGAACCAGTCGAAACAATTCGATAAAACTGATCCGGCAATACTCCTCCCACCGGTCTAACCCCAATTCTGGCCGTTTTATACAAAGGCCTTATCCGCACCAATCTATCTTGAACTACCAGGGCAATTCTAGCTCTCACCAAAAAATTAACTCCCTCAAAAACCCCGGGGTTATTTCCTGCTGGCACCGCAAAGTTATTACTCACTCTTCTGGTCACATCAGGATCATGGGCCTCATGAACCGCCAAATCATCTCCTGCTCTCAGCTGATATTTAATCACCTCCACCGCCCCAGCCGGAGATTCTAGCGGATTAGCTTCATCTCCCCAATAAACATCCAAACCCGTTGGAAAAGTTCCTCCTATTGGTAATGGACGCAACCGAACTTCAAAAACCTCACCTTGTTCAATTCCCACCGCCGAAACCACCCCATCAGTTCCTTCTAAGGAAGTCGTCACTGTGTAATTCACCTGGTTAAGATCGCCATTTAAAGTCCCCACTGTCAAATTCCTCAATGCCTCCTCAACCCCTGCCTCTGCCGCTTTCAACGCCTTCGCCGAACTTTCCTCGACTCCCACCAACCTCAGATCAGCAATCGAACGGCTCAAAACTGATAACACAATCACCCCCATCACCACCGTTATCAGCACTACTATCAACGCTACCTGTCCGGAATCATTCCTCTCTATTCGCTTCATAACTCTATTTTTACCACACTAACATCAGTAATTTCTTAAATTCACTCTAGTTTCATAACTTGAAGTTGTATTCACCCCCCCACTTACATCGTTTCTCATCGCTTCAAAAGAAATTTTTACCTGATCTGGCACTCCTTCGATTCGAATACATTCAAACATCAACTCTTGAATCTGAATCTCGCTTGCACTAATCTCACCACCATTCGAGGCAATTCTCCCATTTATCAAACCAAAGGTCGTCTCCCCTCCGTCCCAACTCAATAACGTTAAACTGCCACCCAAACCCGGACATTTGACTCCTCCCACTTTTGTCACCCCTTTTGCATTTCGTATAAACCGCTCCATTAAACCCAAAGTAAACTGTGCATTTTGCTCAACACCCACCACTGAATCCGTTTTCGCCGCACCTCGAACCGCCCTAAAAAACATCGTCGTCACTGTCACCACTAACATCGCCAAAATTGATATCACCAACATTAGCTCTATCAAAGTAAATCCTCCAAAACTTTCTTTTTTCTTCTTAATCACTGCCTAAACAATCCAATAAATAACTCTCATTGTGATTTCCATTTATTCAGTAATGTCGCCGAAGTCACTGTGTAAGTATTACCTGCATCCATCCAACTAGCACTCACTTCAACTTGATACTTTTCTCCTGGCACCATCTCAGTATAACTGGTCGTCAAACTATATTCTGGTGTCGTTCCAATCTTCGTTACCGGATCAACCCTGGTTCCCATTAAAAAAAATGTCTCCTGGTTGAGATCTCTTTCTCTTCTTACTTCCTCCTGTCTATTCTCAACCAAATGCCTCGCTTCAGATCGATCCCGAGCAATTCTAGAAGTCTTAATCCCAATTGTCGCTGACAACACCATACTTACCAACACCACCCCAACAACCGCTATCGCCACAATCACCTCAACCAAGCTTTGTCCTTTTTCTTCTTGCATAGTCATCAGCATGAACCCGGTTTTCTTAACGGCGCTTCTATCGCTCCGGTTGAGTTAACCGTCACTTGATATAAGTACTTACCTCCAGGAAACTGACAAATACTAACTGTCGTCGCTGTTGACCCACCTTTCAATCCTCCAAAAAAAATCACACTCTGTGTCGTACTCAGTTTGATCCCACTTACATCAACCTGTGTTTCCGTCACCGTTGAACCAGGACAAACAGCAGAAGTATAAATCGACCCCGAAACAATCCTCACTTGGTAACCCTTCAAAGGGTTACTTCCACAACCACTTGGCTTCTCTCCCGCCAACGACCGTCTCGATGCCTCTCTTAAAGCTTGCTCAACCGTTCTTGCTCCAGCCAAGACCACCCTCCGATCACGCAAATCAAGAAAAGTCGCCAGACCTCCACCACTCAACAAAATCATGATTCCTACCACCACCAACAACTCTACAAAAGTAAAACCTGCCTGCCGGCAGGCACGGCCTTTATTGCTGACAGCGAATCTCATGGGTTTTTGATACAGTACGGACTGAATACTCCCTCGCCCTCCATTGTCTGCGCACACAAAGTGTATTCCGTACTCGAAATATAAGTGTAACTATAAATGTAACCAGGTTGAGGATCACGCGGATCCTTTGGCACCGGATCCAGATACACCTGGCTGTTACAAGTAACCGTCGCCCCAATACTTGCCGGATAGGCTCCCGTCTCAGCCCGACAAATCTCTAAGGCTGTCCTCATCTGCTCCAAATCACTTTTTCTCTTAGAATCCCTCGCATTCTTGTTTGTTCCGGTAAAACTCACCATTGCTATCCCCGAAATCAACGCAATAATTGTCACTACCACCAA
>CAYIUD010000009.1:2723-13065 GCA_964366265.1 uncultured Pseudomonadales bacterium
TAAAACTCACCATTGCTATCCCCGAAATCAACGCAATAATTGTCACTACCACCAATAACTCCACAAACGTAAAACCTGCCTGCCGGCAGGCAGGCCTGACTTGCCGATCCCGAGACTCTCGAGAAGAGTCCTGTGGACTCGAATCGGAGCAGGCAGAACCGGATTCAAATTGTATTTTTCTGAGCTCTGAACTCTTACGGCTTATCACTGATCTTATTGTTGGTTTTGAACACAAAAATAATTTTCAGTTCCCCCAAAACTGCAAGCCGCTCCGGACCGGCCAGAAGCATTACCAGTCCCTGGAGTCTCCATCTCTATACAAATACAAAATGACAAATCACTACAAAACGCTCCACTTCCACCACTCTTAATATTCGCTGTTGAGTCAGTATAGGCAAAGCCCCACTTTGGATCAACCGGCTTACTGCTAGCCAAATAGGCTTCATAACCGACACAATTAGCATCGGCCGGATAAGAATAGGTTTTTGCATAATACTGTTCTAATGCTTTAGAAATATTCTCCAAATCACCTTTCCTTCTGGAATCACGACTTTTCGACTGTGCCGTAGTATACGACACCGTTCCCATCGCCACCAAAATCCCAATTATCCCTATTACCACCAACAACTCCAACAAGGTAAAACCCTTCGTAACTTGTAACTTGTTACTTGTAACTAACTTGTTCATGGTTGCGTTAATGTATAACTATATCCCGAAGTGCAAATAGAACTATTATTAGCTCCCCCTTTATTTTTATCTGTCGCCGGATCTCCTGAATTTTCCAAACACGCCACCAGAGAATATGCCAACGGATCTGCACCCACACTATACCCATAATCAGGCCAAGTCGAAACCTGTTGGTGGGTCTGATCTTCGGGGATTTTCTTCATATAACCCCCACCTACCAAATCCGTCTTCCAAGCCGTCATTACTGGATACCTTTGTGGATTACCATCATTCTTATAAAGTTCCAAAGCTTTCTGTATTTGATCAAGATCTACCTTACGTTGAACATCCCGTGCCCGCTCCCTTGCCCCCTGCAAGTTAACCGTCACCAACGCGGTCAAAATCCCGATTATCCCCACCACCACCAGCAACTCAATTAAGGTAAATCCTGCCTGCCGATAAATATGACCGTTCCTTCTTTTCACTAGTAAACTCACAAATAATAACTCTCACCACTCGTCAACACGAACCAGACGAAAGTGGAGGTTCCAAATCAACATTAGCACTACTAACACCATAGGTACAAGCCTCACCTGAAGTCGTACAACTAGTCTTAAGCACCTTAAAATTGGGATCTTTCTCATTCTCCAATCTGGCATAAAGCTGATAACTCTTCCTATCAGCTCCCACTAAATAAACATAAGTCCAACCACTTTTAGATTCCACTGGCAATCTCTTCATGTAAACCCTATTTTCCACCGAAAAATCCTTGCCCCAATCGCAACTTTGCCGCCCATTACCACAACCCCCGACTGCACCACCGCATGATCCTGGATAAACCCCATAGTCGTTATTGTATGCTTCAATCGCCTTAGCAATTTGGGACAAGTCTGATTTTCGGGCCGCATCTCTAGATTTTTGCAAACTCACCGTATAAGCCCCAAAACCCACACTTGCCAAAATCCCCATAATTGCCACCGCAATCAAAATCTCTATCAATGTAAAACCCTTATTCACCATTCTTTTATCTCCCCTTGATTTCATCCTATCTCCATCATACAAGATCCACCAGTCAATGACTTTATTCCACCACATTTCCACTCGTTACAAAATAATTAAAGCTCTTATCAGCACCAGGACCACATCCCTCCCTGCAACCCATTTTGTCAATCAACTCATTCGTCTCGTTTTCAAGCCGCAGATAAATTCGATAAGTTTTGCAATTCTCACGCACATACTTGTAACGGAAAAGGTCATTATCTGTTGGGTCACAACTAACCGCATCCAAATATGGCCGTAATCCCGTTCCACCACACTGATTTACAATCAAACTTTCTGGATAGCATCCGTTATCACCAAGATAATTATCCAACACCAATCCAAGCTCATTCATGTCTGCCAATCTCCTAGAATCACGAGCCCTCCTTAAACTCTGAGAATAAAGACTCAAACCCCCAACACTCAGCAAAGCCAACAGTGCAACCACCAAAAGCATCTCCATTAAAGACATCCCCCAATCACCCCGTTTCCCCTTCATCCGATCAGCGTAACATATTCATGTACCACCCCCAAATCTCCCCCGACCACAACAAACTAATCAACGTTCCAATCACTAAAAAAGGCCCAAACGGTAAGGTCTGACCAAACCTTTTTTTACCCAACGCCATCAGAATCAAACCGAATATTGCTCCAATCACAAAAGCAAAAAAAGTCCCCACCAAAGTTCCCTTTACTCCCAACAAGAGACCCAGACTAGGAGCTAGTTTTACGTCACCCAAGCCAAAACCCTTTCTTTTAGTTACCAAATAAAGCCCATAAAAGAAGACTGTCAGCATCACTCCTGTCATCATCCCCATTACCAAATCGGCAGACTGCATTATTCCAGCCCAACTCAAACTAAATCTATATAAAAAGACCCATACCAGTAATAATAAATTAACCCCGTTAGGGATCACGCCATACCAAGCATCAAACACAAACACCAATAACAACAATATCCCCACTCCCAACCAAAAAATCGGCTGAATAAATTCAAATGGAGTATTCGCCAACAAAAAAAAGCCCCAACCCACTACATACCACCAAACGAACAGCAAACCCGTCAACAATTCCACCACTGGATACTGCCAAGAAATCACTTTTTTGCAATAAGCACAATGACCTTTTAACACAAAAAAGGAGAGTAGGGGAATGTTATGTTTCCAAGATATCGTTTTTTTACAATGAGGACATCTTGACCTTCCTTCAAACGGAGACTCTCCATAAACCATCCGGTGAACTACTACATTGAGAAAGCTACCAATTATCAATCCAAACAAAAATAACAAAAATACCCAATAAACAAACATGGCTCAAATATACTCCGAAAACTAAAAATTAGAAACTCACTTAGCGCACCAATAACAACTACTTGTCCCCGGCCCATTCACCGAACCTTTCTTATTAAGCGAAGTGCAAGTAGAGGCGGACAGATCAACCCCACCACTCGAATACCTGGTCGCCTCGTCAGCGTAAACCGACTTACTGCCTGGACTGAAACAAGCGACCAAACTCACCACCGTCGGCGAATATACATAGATACTAGTAGCCCCACCTCCAATCGCCGTCATAAAATCACTCTTAAGCTCACCATCACTTATCAATGGCGCCAGACACCCAGCCGTACTCACCACACTCAAAGTCTGTGGACTCGAACTAATCTCCTCCAAGGTACAACTACCATTCTTCCAGGGTAAATCACCGTGAGTCGCATAGTAACGAATATAAGCATTTTGCAACTCAACCACCTGATTCCTCGTACTACCATCCCTTCCTTTCTTCAATTGCTCAAAAGGATCAACCGCCGCCAACAAACCCGCATCCAAAATCCCCAACACTCTAATCACAATTAGCAACTCAATCAAAGTAAATGCCAACTCTTGCTTCTTCATCATCTCAATACTCAGTTTCAGATATTAAATCAAACTTGTCAAGACCTGTTATCAAAACTGACTGGTTAAATTGTAAATCGGCATAATCACCGCCATCACCAAAAACCCAACTCCAATCCCCATCACTGCCATAATTAACGGCTCAATCGCCGTCGTTAACGTCTTCACGCCCGTTTCTGCCTCACCTTCAAAATAATCCGCCAACTTGTTCAGGATTTCATCCATCTTGCCAGTTTGTTCTCCCACTGCCATCATTTGCGGCACAATCGGTGGAAATTCCTTCATCTCTGCCAAGACCACCCCTAAAGACTGCCCCTTCTCAACCTTATTTGCCGCCACCATCATTTTTGCCCCAATAATCCTGCTTCCAACCGCATCCGCCGTAATCTTCAAGGCGTCCAAAATCGAAATCCCCGCACTGATCAACAAACTCATTGTCCTTGCAAATTCTGTCATCACTATTTTCAATCTCAGGGGACCAATTACCGGCGTCTTCATCAAGGTTTCCTCGATCATCATCCCCCCCATCTCCGTCTTGGACCATTTCATAAAAAAATAGGCCAACAACCCCACGCTCAGCAAGAAAAGATACCAAAATTTAACCATAAAATCACTAGTTCCAATCAAAATTTTCGTCGGTAATGGCAACTCCGCCCCAAAATCCTTATACATCTCCGTCATTTTCGGCACCACAAAAATCATCATAATCATCCCCACAATAAACATCCCGATGATAATGATGATCGGATAAACCATCGCCCCCCTTGTCTTATTCCGAAAATCTCTTTGTTTCTCCATTGTTGTTGCCAAACGCTTTAAAACTTCATCCAAAACCCCCGCCGCCTCGCCAGCCCTAACCAAAGCAATATAAACCTTGCTAAACGTCGAACCTCCAGCCTCCTTCATTGCTTCAGCCAAAGGCAAGCCGCCCTCAATTTTTTCTAATACTTTAGTAACCACTCTAGACATCACCGGCGAACTCTGAACTCGTAAAATTGATAGACCTTCCGTCAATGGTAAACCAGCCGAAATCATCGTTGACAACTGCCTCGTAAAATTGACCACATCTTCTGTACTAACCCGTTGAAAACGCTGAAACACATCATCCAATCCACTTTCACGCTCCTCCTTAATTGACACAATCAACATCCCCTTATTTCTCAACACCCTCACCGCTTGATCTGAATTGTTGACTTCCAACATTCCTTCCACCGCCTTTCCGCTTTCATCTTTTGCTTGATATCTAAACTGCTTAGCCATATTACCCCCTCACTAATCTTGTTAAGTCAGCTGGTCGAAGACTAAATTCTCTCGCTTTTTCAAAATCAATCGCTCCCTGATTAACCCAATAAGCCAAAGAAGCCTCTAACGTCATCATTCCCAATTCCGAAGACGTCTGAATAATACTATCCATTTGGTGCGTCTTTCCCTCACGAATTGTGTTTCTCACTGCCGGTGTTGCCACTAAAACTTCCGTCGCCGGTATCCGCCCAGTGCCATCTTTAGTTGGAATTAATCTCTGCGACAAAACTGCCTCAAGCGAATTCGATAACTGCATCATTATCTGGTTTTGTTGATCCTCCGGAAAACTATCAACAATCCGATCAATTGTTTGCGCCGCACTATTAGTATGCAAAGTCGCAAACACCAAGTGTCCCGTCTCCGCCACCGTCATTGCCGCCGACATCGTTTCCGGATCACGCATCTCTCCCACCAAAACAATGTCTGGATCCTCCCGCAACACACTCTTCAAAGCCCCTCCCCAAGACTGTGTATCATCACCCAACTCTCTCTGCGAAATCAACGAATTCTTACTGCTATAAACAAACTCAATTGGATCCTCTATTGTGACAATGTGTTCACTTCTACTCTGATTTATCTCCTCCAATATCGCCGCAATCGTACTTGATTTTCCGTGACCAGTTGGCCCCGTTACTAACACAAAACCCTGTCTCAATTTTGCGAATTGATGACAAACCCCTGGTAGCTTCAAACCATCAATTGTCGGAATTTTCTCCGAAATAGAACGCAATGCTAAGGCCACACTCTGTTTCTGCCAATAAGCATTCGCTCTAAACCGACCTGCACCGTCTGCCGCCACCGAAAAATCCAATTCTCGAAACTTAACCAGTTTATCTTTTTGATCCGGACGAAGAATCGAAAAAATCAACTCCTCGGCCATCTTCGCATCCAGTACCGGCATTTCCGGAACCTTTTGTAACACTCCATGAACTCTAATTGTCGGTGGTGATCCAGCAATCAAATGAAGATCAGACGCCCCCACTCGAAAAACAGTAGCCATTAATTCTTGTATTGTCATTATTTTTCCCTCCATATATGTTTTAAAAACTAATTTATGTTTTCGCCACTCTTAATACCTCATCAATCGTTGTCATCCCATCCAAAGCCTTCAAGTATCCATCTTGCATCATTAAAATCATCCCTTCCACCACTGCTTGATGATTTATTACCGACGCTGTCGCTCTTTCCATGATCAACTGGCCAATCTTTGAAGAAATCGACATCACTTCAAAAATCCCGATTCTTCCTTTGTAACCTGAACCTCCACACACTTTACACGTTTCTCCCTTACCTCGATAAAGCAAAATCTCTGACTTCCTCTCCACCGCTTTCTTGGTCATCTCTGGATTAGTCTGCTTCCAAGCTTCATATAACGGCCCCAATTCTCTTTTAATATCCTCGATCACCGCCGGCTCAGGAACATACTCCTCCTTGCAGTTATCACAAATTTTCCTCGTCACTCGTTGTGCCGCCACCACCGTAATTGAACTCGCCAACAAATAAGGCTCCACTTTCATATCCAACAACCTCGGTAACGCCCCGGCCGCGTCATTAGTATGCAAAGTCGCAAATACCAAATGTCCCGTTAGAGACGCTTGGATCGCCAAATCAGCCGTCTCTTCATCACGAATTTCCCCAACCATAATTACATTTGGATCCTGGCGCAAAAAACTCCGTAAGCCAGAGGCAAAGGTCAAACCTGCCCCCGGATTAACCTGCACCTGGTTCACTCCCTCAATCTGGTACTCAACCGGATCCTCCAACGTCACCACATTCACTCTAATCGTACTCACAATCGACAGAATTGAATAAAGCGTCGTCGTCTTTCCTGAACCCGTTGGACCAGTAATCAAAACGATCCCGTGCGGAACTTTAATTGCCGCCTGCAAGTTTGCCAAAGCTTTACCCCGCAAACCCAAATCAGACAAGGTCAGAGCCTGGCCAGTCTTCTTTAACAACCGCATCACAATCTTCTCTCCATTTACCGTTGGCAAAGAAGAGACCCGCAAATCCACTTCTTCATCTCCTAAGACGAAATTAAACCTGCCATCCTGAGGGATTCTCTTCTCGTCAATCTTCATCCCCGCCAAAATTTTAATTCTAGAAACCACCGCCTCATGAACCGATTTTGGTAAAACCAATTTCTCCTGCAAAATACCATCAATTCGATATCTAATTCTCGTTCTATTATTTTGTGGTTCAAAATGAATATCAGAAGCCCGTGCCTTCATCGCAAACTCCAAAACCGTACTCACAATTTTTGCAATCGGTGCTTCTTTTATCAACTCACCCAAATTCTTTGCATCAACCGTCGTTATTCCCGCCTGAACCACTCCTCCTTCCTTCAACGCCTCTGTCACCTCACCAGATAAGCTTTCTGTGTACCGTTGATCAATCGCTTGCTTTAAATCAGAAGGAACCGCCACAAACGGCTTAATCCTCATCCTCGATTTTTGTTGAATAAAATCAGTCACCGTCAAATCCGCCGGATTCGCCATTGCCACCGATAACAATTTTTCCGTCTTTTCCAAGGCAAAGGGCAACACTTGATACCTCTTTGCCACCGACTCCGGAATCATTCCCAAGGCTTCAGGTGAAGCTCCCATACGTGTCACATCCACAAATTCCACTCCCATCAGTTCTGCCTTCGCTTTAACCACGTCCATCTCCACAGCATAATTATGTTCCAGAACCAAAATATCTGTCTGTACCCCCTTGTTAACCGCCTCCAAACGAACTTTAGCAAACTGATCTTGAGTGATTTTCCCATCACTGAGCAAAATCGATTCCACACTGTCTCTTTCGATGCGTCCACTGGCTACACTTCCTTGGGCAGGTTGATCCATAACTCCAGTCTAACAAAAAACAACAAACAAATCTTTCCGCAAAACAGGGTTACAATTCTTTTTAATGACTATCACCCAAATCATTATCGGCGGTAACCTAGAAAACCGTCTTTACCAACTCAATATCTTCAAAAAAAATCTCCCTCTTCCTCCCTTCGAATTAGATGGTCGAGGAGAGTCAATCACCATCAAAGCCGTTCGCCAATTCCAACAAGACATCTCCCTTATACCTGAAAAAAACTCCACTCAACGCCATTTCATCATCGAAGCCCAAAATCTCACTCTCCCTGCCCAACACGCTCTCCTTAAAACTCTTGAAGAGCCCCCCACCCAAACCCAAATCATCATCACTGCTGATCGTTCCGACTCTCTTCTTCCCACCATTCTCTCCCGTTGCACCATTATTACCCTTAGCCAAGACCAAACCAACCCTAATCTCGAACAGGCTCAACAATTCCTCAAACAAATCATTTCCAGTAACCACGCTCAACTAATTTCTTTGGCAGACACCACTTCAAAAGATAGACCTATAGACAAAACAACAGAATTATTACTTCTGTTCAGACAACATCTGCACAATAAACCCAATCACATCAGAGTTGTCGCCATCAACACCATTCAAAAAACTTTAACCGACCTCCAAACCAATGCGAACAAACAACTAATCCTAGAACATTTATTTTTTACCTTAAAATCACTCACCCAGAGTTGAACAGACTCACCATTTCCGTTACAATGACCCTTGGTTAAACTGACTTTCATTTCCAAATAAAAACCTATAACACAGAAAATGGCCACTTCAAAAAACAACTATTCAGCCGCCGACATTACTGTCCTGGAGGGTCTGGAACCAGTCCGTAAACGTCCCGGCATGTACATCGGCTCCACTGACGAAAGGGGACTACACCATCTCGTTACTGAAATCATCGACAACTCTCTTGACGAAGCCATTGGCGGCTTTGCTAAACATATCTACATCCTCATTCAGGACGATGGTTATGTCTCTGTTTCTGATGATGGTCGTGGTATTCCCACTGACAAACACAAATCTGGGGTCTCCGCCCTCGAACTTGCCCTTACTAAACTTCACGCCGGCGGCAAATTCACCCAAAATGCCTACCAAGCTTCTGGTGGCCTTCACGGTGTCGGTGCTTCCGCCGTCAACGCCCTCTCCACCCATCTCCGCGTTATTGTCAAACGAGATAATACCTACTTCACCCAAGAATATAACCAAGGCAAACCCAAATACTCCGTCAAAACTATCCCCGAATCCGAAGCCAAAGAAATCCTCCCCACCTACCATCATCACTTTCTCAATGCTGAATCTGGGACCTTTACTACCTTCAAACCCGACCCAGAAATCTTCAAAAAAACTACCGAATTCAAATTTAGTCACATTGCCAACCAACTTCGTGAACGAGCTTATTTAGTTGCCGGTGTTTTTCTTCACTTCCGCTCCGATATTTCCGCCCACGAAACCAACTTTTACTTCGAATCTGGCATCCGATCACTCGTTACTCACCTCAACCGCAATAAAGACACTCTTCATGAAATCATCTATCTCGAAGGCCGAGTCGAGGAGGGGATTGATATTCCCACCAGCGTCGAAGTTGCCCTCCAATACAACGACTCTTTCAACGAAAACATCGAGTCTTTTGCCAACACCATCAATACTCATGACGGCGGCGCCCATCTCACCGGTTTCCGCATGGCTCTAAACCGCACCCTCAAAGACTACGCCACCAAAAACAAACTTATTGACGAAGCGAAAAAACTCACCTTCACCAGCGACGATCTCAAGGAAGGCCTTACTGCCGTCGTTTGGGTCAAGATGCCTAGTAGCGACATCCAATTCGAGTCCCAGACCAAAACCAAACTCAATAACCCCGAAGCCCAATCAGCTGTTTACCAGGTCACCAAAGAACACCTAGAGTCCTACTTTGAGGAACACCCCAACAGCGCCCGCGCCATTATCGGCAAAATTTTACTCGCCGCCCGGGCCCGCCTAGCCGCTCGCGCCGCTCGTGAAGCCGTTGTCCGCAAAGGCGCCCTCGAAGGCTCAACTCTTCCAGGGAAACTGGCCGACTGTCAAACCAAAGACCCCGCTCTTTCCGAACTCTATCTCGTTGAAGGAGATTCCGCCGGTGGTTCCGCCAAATCCGGCCGCGATCGCAAAAATCAGGCCATCATGCCTCTACGCGGCAAGATTCTCAACACCGAACGGGCCCGGCTCGACAAAATCATCGAATTCGAAGAAATCAAAAATCTTGTCATTGCCACCGGTGTCGGTATTGGCGAAACTCTCGATCTCAAAAGACTTCGTTATCATCGCATCATCATCATGACCGATGCCGACGTCGATGGTGCTCACATTGCCACCCTTTTACTCACCTTCTTTTTCCGTCACATGCGCCCACTCATCGACAACGGTTACATCTATCTCGCCATGCCTCCTCTTTACAAAATCTCCTCCGGTAAAGACTTCAACTACGCCTTTACCGAATCTGAACGAGACAAAATCATCAAAGATCACTTCACTGATCGCAAATACAACGTCCAACGATTTAAGGGTTTGGGTGAAATGAATCCAGAACAACT
>CAYIUD010000010.1:0-11877 GCA_964366265.1 uncultured Pseudomonadales bacterium
CCCCAACCATTCTAGTTGAAAGTTACCTTCTCTTTTTTGATTCTTCTTTTTGTTCACAATCAACACAAAATTCCGCGGTTGGGTTAACCGCCAACCTGTCTGTATCAATCATCTTGCCACACTTGGCACAAGTCCCATAACTCCCCAGATTAATTCTCGTCAACGCTTTCCGAATATTGATAAGGGTTTTACCCACTTCCAATTTAATCGCTTGAACTCTTTCATGCCCCACCAACTCATTCACCTCAGTATCCACTGCCGCATTATCCTCACCCCGGTCAACATCAGAAAACGGATCCTCCTTCTTCAAATTTTTCTCCTTCAAAGACAAACGTTTCTCCTCACTCATCAAATAATCCCTAACTGGTTGCAACACTGACGACGGAAATTTCACAAACCTCTTAACGCTATCCTTCATGAACTCGAGTTTACACTATCCGTTTAAACTTTTGAATAGCTTCTAAAAAAACCGTCTTTGTTGACGTCTCTTCCTCCCAACAATCAACCCTAAATCCTCATCCAACTTACGTCCAGAACGAAGATAGATTCCTCCGACCCCAATCAACGAAACCAAAATAGAGATAACCAGGTCCAAATTAAACCCAAATGCCGTCAGGATCTCTTTCTTTACTAAACTTGTCAACCCAAAAACCAGCCCTAAAAAGATCAAAAAACCAAACCACATAAAACCAGACCGCACCGTCACCTTCCCACTCCTATACCACTCAAAAGTTCGATACTTTCCCTCTATCCTCCACCACCAACCAAAAAACCCCAAAAACGCCAATCCTGCAAACAATTGAATTGGCAACATTCCTCTCTCCCACCCGGGGAAACTCATCGCCAAAAACAAATCACTCTCCACCCCCAGATAACTCCCATTCAAAAATGCCCCTAAAAATCCAATTCCAATCCCCAAGCTCAATCCCAAACTAATGTAGTCTAACCACTTGAAAACTTCCTCTCCCAATGATCGTAGCCGCATCACCACCGCTACCACTCCAAACAATAACCCCCCAAAAAAAGACAAACCAACATAATTAGTCACCCACAACCATCTCAACACCGAAAAACCAAAATCACCAAAATGACTCACAATGTAACCCAATCTCGCTCCAATCAACCCCCAAAATAGGCCAAAAAAAATCACCCCAAAGGTCATTTCATCCTCAACGTGGATCTCTCTCATCTTTTTCCAAACCACAAACATCGCCAATAACAACGCCAAAACCATCATCAACCCCATACTGTAAATCCTCACTGGTCCGATCGAAACTAACACCGGCATCATATCCCACCATCATAATCTATCTAGAGACCCTTGCAATAACCTTCTTTACCTTTGTTATACTGAAAACCTATGCTGTCAATAGCTCATGGAACCACCGGCGCTTTTATCGCCACCAAAATCCCTAATCCAATCCTCTCCGTCCCTCTCATTCTTGCCTCCCATTATCTCGAAGACTACATCCCCCACTGGGACGTCGGCCAGGGACTCAGTAAACAAAAAAAATCCAAAAAAGCCGCCTTTCTTCAAGAACTTCTCCTCGATCTTCCTCTCTCTTTTCTCCTGGTTTTCTTTTTCTTTCAATATAAACATCCCTTCTCCCCTCTCCCCTGGCTTGGTTGGTTTGTCGGCCTTCTCCCCGATTTTATCGAGTTTCCTAGAAATTTTCTCAAATGGGAACCCAACTTCATCAAACCCCTAAACCATTTCCATCATCATTTTCACCACTCCATCCCTGACAAATTTAAAGGCCTAATCCCCCAAATTATTATCATCCTCGCCATCTATTTTCTTCGCTAGTTTACCCTCGCTACATAACTCCCTGTACTCGTATTTATCTTAATTCTGTCACCCTCTTTGATAAATAATGGCACCTGCACCGTCAAACCACTCTCTACCTTTGCCGGTTTATAGACATTGGTCGCACTGTTTCCTTTAATCCACGGTTCTGTCTCTGTCACTTTCATTTCCACCGACGCCGGGATTTCTACCCCCAAAATCCGTTCCTCCCAATTAATCACCCAAGCATTCTCCCCTTCAACCAAAAAATTAATATCATCCCCGAGAATCTCCAGCTCAATCTCCGCCTGTTCAAACGTTTTTGGGTGCATAAAATAAGCCACTCGACCATCATTGTACAAATACTGCATCTCCCGCTTGGTCAGTTCAACGCTTTCCACCCGACCACCCGATAGATATGACTTAATTACAATCGCTCCTGTCACCAAGTTTCTCGCTCTAATCTTAATATTTGCCTTCCCTCGACCCATTTTATGAAAATCAAAACTCATCACTTTATATGGCTGACCATCATCATCCAAAAAAGTCACCCCCATTTTTAATTTATTTACATCTAATACCGCCATATCCATCCATTCTCCCACTTCAAGTTCAAAATAGCAATCTCTCAGCCACAAAAAACCTCCCCGCTACACCAGACTTTATCTCCTTCTCTAGTCATGAGATAATACCCTCGTAAACTTGCCTGGATGGCGGAATTGGTATACGCTCAGGTCTCAAAAACCTGTGGAGGCAACTCCATGTGGGTTCAACTCCCACTCCAGGCACCCTATCCCCTCTTCCGCTCCACTCCAAAAAACTTGACCCTGTCTCCACGGAAAGTCAAATCAATCGTCCTCAAGGGCCCATTTCGGTGCTTAGCAATATTCAACTTGTAATCTGCCAAATTTTCATCATTCTCCCGATACAAAAACATCACCACATCCGCATCCTGTTCAATACTCCCCGACTCGCGCAAATCCGACAACTGCGGTATTTTCGTCCCTCGTTGTTCAATTGCTCGAGACAACTGTGATAAGGCAACCACCGGTACTTTTAGCTCCCTTGCCAGATTTTTCAATCCTTGGGAAATCGCTTGTACCTCCTGCACCCGACCCTCAAACCGCCCCGAAGCCGTCGCTAACTGTAGATAATCCACTACTATCATCTTCACTCCGTGCTCAACCTGCAATCTCCTTGCTTTCGTCCTCATCTCCAAAATTGAAATACCCGGAGTGTCATCGATAAACACCGGCGAATCCGCCAACACTCCCATCGCCTCTGACAACCGTGTAAACTCGTCTTCTTTCAAGTTACCCGTCTTCATTTTCCAAGCATCAATGTTTGCCTGAGACACCAGCATTCTATCCACCAACTCCAAACTACTCATTTCCAAAGAAAAGAAGCCCACCGGGATCTTTTTCTCCACTGCCACATACTGAGCGATATTTAAACCCAAACTCGTCTTCCCCATCCCTGGCCGGGCCGCCAAAATTACCAAGTTACTCTCTTGCATCCCCGCTAACGCATCATCCAAATCTTTAATTCCCGTTGGCACTCCCCTAATTCCCCCTGCCATTTTATGCAACTCATCCAAGCGGTCAAAACTCTCCGCCAAAGCATCCTTAACATGCACAAACCCCCTCTTCACGTTCCTCTGTGACAGTGAAAACACCGCCTGCTCTGCATTATCTAAAACTCTCGCCGTCTCACTTCCCTCATCAAAAGCCATCTCCACCAATTCCGAAGCCGCCTCAATCATCTGCCGCTTAATGTAATAGTCCTTGATTATCTTGGCATATCCCGCCGCATGAGCCGCCGTCGGTACTGCATTAACCAACTCCGTTAGATAACCTGCACCACCCACCACCTTCAATTTCTTCTTTTTTCTTAACCAATCACTCACTGTCACCACATCAATCGGATCTCTATTTTCGTACAGCCACTTCATTGCTTCAAAAATCAACTCATGTGACTCCGAATAAAACATTTCCCCACTCAAGACCTCTGCCACTTCAATCATCGCGTCCCGAGACATCAACAGTGACCCCAATACCGACTTCTCTGCCTCCAACGAATTTGGTGGAACTCTCAACGTGGTTGCCATGCGCCCATTCTAACACCAGCCTATTACTGACTTAGCACCACTACCTCCATCTCCTCTGGCAAACTACCTTTACCCAAACTCAGTTTCTGTTCTCTCCTAGCTTCAAACCCTGACTTATCCAAAAATTCTTCCACCGTTATCAATCCCTCAAAATCAGCCCCCATACCCGGCATTCTGTAATGCATCGGAATTACTACTGAAGGAGAAAGCTGTTCAATCACCTTAACTGCCTCACTGGGACCAATCGTCACTTCCCCACCTACCGGGATCATTAATATATCAACTGCCCCAATTTTTTCCACCTGTTTATCACTCAAAACATGACCGAGATCACCCAAATGTACCACCACTATTCCGTCAACCTGAATCACCATTATCAAATTATCTCCCCGCTCCTTCCCTTCTTTACTATCATGTTTCGTTTTCACTCCGATTATCCCTATCCCTCCGACTTCATACTCCCCCGGCCGATCAACCACAAATGGTTCCGACCTTGTCGAGGTTCCTTCCACCCGCTTAACCTGATTATGATCACTATGTCCATGAGAAACCGTCACAATCTCCGCTCCTACCTTAGAATAATCCAACCCCACCATCTTAGGATCAAACGGATCAGTGACCAAACTGGCATCCTTCCCTTTTATTCTAAAACTCGAATGTCCTAAATACTTTATCTCCATATCCAATAATATAGCACGAAGCTTCAGCAGAGTTGTTAAACCGGCTCAGTTTTGCTATCCTCCATACTCAACCCGTTAACTTGACCACCAAACTATAATTAGTGAGACAACCTATTATTAGCAATAATCATACTGATGCGTAAAGAAGTAATTTTCGCCATTATCTTAGGACTTATCCTTGGTTCAGTCCTTGTTTATGGGATCTATACCGCCAACAAATCCACCACTCCCGTTACCGAAGCCACCCCCAAAACTAACACTCCCCCTCTCGAAAACAATCCAGTCAATACTCTCCTCACTATCAACTCTCCCCGAGACGGTGAGATTTTTTCCGATTCTATCGCCACTATCAGTGGTAAAACCAATCCTGAAAATGCCCTCATCATCGTTACTGAAGGCAACCATCTCCTCCCCAAAATTACCCCCGAAGGCAATTTTGCCACTTCAATCAAACTTATCAAAGGCGGCAATCTCATTCAAATCACCGCTATCACCCCATCCGGTCAAAGGCAGGATCTCTTCCTTAATTTAGTTTTTAGTACCCAATAATATGTCCAAAACCATCAAAACATCCATCATTCTTATCGCTTTTCTCTTTCTTAGTTCTTATCCCTTAATTCTTAATTCTGTCCATGCTCAGGAGGAATCAACTGATTCCGCCAACCTTGAACAAATCCAAAAATCTCTTCAAGATCGAATCAAAAAAGCTCTCAATGAAAATCTCCCCGAAGCCGAAAAAACTATCTCCGCACTAAACAATCGAGCCGTCATTGGCATTATTGATTCCCTTAACCAAAACCAAATTACCGTTCTCGTCAACCCCGAAAAAGGCGATTCTCAATACCGACACCAAGTCACTTACTCTACTGCCTCCGCCATGCTCCGCAGTAATAAAAAAATCCAACCCAAAGAGCTCATTATTGGCGACTACTTTATTGCCATTGGCCAACCCATTTCTGACTCCACCCTCACCGCCGACAAAATTATTGTCAGTACCTATACCAAGCCAACCATCAATACCGATATCGTTTACGCCACAATTTCAAAAATCGATCCGGACGAAGACACTATCACCCTTAATAATTCCCACGAATATCTAAAAAAACCTTTAGACATCACCAAAAATACCGATTTATTTGATTCAAAACACAACAAAATCGATTTCGATAAACTTCAAATCAATCAAAAGGTCGTCGCCGTCATTCTCATCAACTCCACCAAAAAAACCGTCACTTTAAGTTCTTTGTTCGCCTTCCCCCAAACCGAAACAACCAAAACCCCATCGCCAACCAAATCAGACCAAAATTCCAGTTGTGGTGACGGTGTCTGTCAAAATGTTGCTTGTTTTGGTCTAGACTGTCCTACCCCCGAATCACCAGAAACCTGTCCCGCTGACTGCACCCAATAAATGTTACTATCACATTATATTTAATCTGAGCTCTGAGCTCTTATCACTTAAATCGGTTTTATGAAACAAGACCTTCAACCCCTAAAAGGCTTTCGTGACTTTCTTCCTGAACAAGCCCGCAAACGCGATTACGCTCTCAACCTGATCAAACAAACCTTCCAAAATTTTGGTTTTGAACCTCTCGAAACTCCAACCCTCGAATATCAATCTCTTTTGTTAGGCAAATACGGCACCGAAGCCGATAAACTTGTTTACAAGTTTGAAGACGAAGGCAAACGCCAAATTGGTCTTCGTTACGATCAAACTGTCCCCACTGCCCGGGTTATTGCTAGCTCTCTCAACCAACTTGGCATTCCTTTCAAACGCTACCAAATTCAACCTGTTTGGCGCGCCGAAAAACCCCAAAAAGGCCGTTTCCGCGAATTTCTCCAATGCGACATTGATACCTTTGGCACCACCTCAAGCATCGCCGATGCTGAAATCATTACCGCCTCTATCACCGCCCTCAAAAACCTTGGACTTGGTAACCTCAAAATGCTTCTCAACTCCCGTCTCCTGCTCTTTGAAATGATCGAGCAAGCCAATATTACTGAAAAAGACGCCCTTTCGGTTATCCAATCTCTCGACAAACTCGAAAAAATTGGTCGTGATGGCGTTGTCAAAGAATTATCTGGAAAAGGTCTCTCCACAACGACAATCGATCTTCTCTTTGATCTCATCACCAAAGCCAAACCAAATGTAGAACTCCAACAAGTCATTTCTGCTTGCCTCCAACTCGGTCTCACCCCCTCCGAACTCGAATTTTCTCCTACTCTCGCTCGCGGTCTTGATTACTACACCGGCACCATTTTTGAACTCGTTTCCGACGACTATCCCGTTGGCTCCCTTGCTGGCGGCGGCCGCTACGACAACCTCGTCGGCAGACTCTCCGGCACTGACATCCCTGCCGTTGGGATTGCTTTAGGTTTTGATCGCATTATCGAAGCCATGGAAACCCTCAATCTTTTTCCCGATAACCTAGTTCCAGCCAAAGTTTTTGTCACTTTTTCTGATTCCTACCTTCAGGAAGCCACCCTCAACCTAGTTACCAATCTTCAAAAACAAAATATCTCTACTTTCCTCTATCCCAATCCTGAAGATAAATTGACCAAACAACTCAAACTCGCCAACAAAAAACAAATCCCCTACCTCATTATCCTCGGCACCCAGGAGGCCAAACTCAATAAATTTACCCTCAAAGACATGACTACCGGCGTCCAACAGTTGCTCACCCTCAATGACCTCTTAACCACACTCCAAAAATAACTTGACGAAACTATAGGTTTGTAGTACACTTCCCGAAAAGAAAATGGAGGCTCCCGTGTCAATTCTTCAATGGCTCCCCATCGTATTTTTCGTGATACTCCTGGCCGTAATCACCTACAATATATACCAGGAGAATATCGAAATCGAGGCCAGAAAAAAGGCCTTACAAGAGGAAATCAACGCCCTGAAAGAAATCGACGAGTAGTCTCAAAACCCAGCCATCGCTGGGTTTTTTTAGATCCCTTAAAACTGCTAAACTCTAAATCAATGCCTAAGATCTCCAGAAACCGTCTTCTCGCCTACCTGGCTCTTCTCGCCAACACCGCCATTTGGGGTCTTGCTGTCCCTATCGTCAAAAAGGGTTTTGACCATGGTCTTACTCCTAACACTTTCCTCACCTCCCGCATGATCATCGCCCTCTTCTCTTCCCTCCCCTTGCTTTATCTTTTCCGCAATAACAAGACTTTTACTAAAACTCTTTCTCTCTCCAACCTAACCAAAATCATCCCTTTAGAGATTTTAGGTACCGTTATTACTCTTTTCCTTCTCTACCAAGGCGTACTCCATACCACCTCGATCCAAGCCTCTCTCATTAGCATTACCGCCCCTATTTTCATCGTTCTCGGTGGCATTATCTTTCTCAAAGAAAAACAAGAAGGACACGAATGGTTTGGATTATTTTTTACTCTAATTGGCACCATTATTCTCGTCATCAACCCCCTAATCTCCGGTAGTTTCAACGGCTTTCTTACCGGCAACCTCCTCATTCTTTCCCAAAACCTCACTCTTGCCGTTTATTACCTCCTCAGCAAAAAAACTTATCACCATCTCAATAAACTCGCCATTGTTCATGTCAGTTTCTGGGTTGGTACCATCGGTTTCACCACCATTTCTCTCTTTCAAGGCCTCTCCCCTCTAAATTCCTTCATTAGTCTCCTCGACCCCAACAACCTCTGGCCCCTCATCGCCGTCCTCTATATGGCCATCCCTGGTTCACTTCTAGCCCTCACGCTTTACCTTTATGGCCAAGATCTAATCGAAGCCAGCGAAGCCTCTCTCTTTGCCTATCTCCAACCCATTTTTGCCATCCCCGCTTCAGTCATCCTCCTCCACGAATCTTTCACCTTTATCGAAGTTACCGCCACCATCATCCTTTTCCTCGGTGTCTATATCGCCGAAAAACGCTAAATAGCCATCTTTCAACCACTTATGGTAAAATAAACCCCACTATGCAAGCCGCCATTCACCCCAAATACTATTCCGATACCAAGGTCACCTGCGTCTGTGGCAATACTTTTACCACCGGCTCAACCACCCCCGAAATCAATATCGAAATTTGCTCTAACTGTCACCCCTTTTACACTGGTGAAATGCGCTTCGTCGATATCCAAGGACGAGTCGAAAAATTCCAGCAAAAACAAAAAGCCGCCGTTGGCTACCAGAAAAAAACCAAAAAGGTCGTTTCCCCCAAAACTATCGAGACCAAATCCCTCAAGGAAATGCTCTCTTCAGTTAAGTAACTGATCTATGAATTCCCCACTCGACTACTTATCGCAACAGATTACCGAACTTGACCGCCAGATCCAAACCAACCAACAACTTCTTTCCGATCCCACTCTAAAAAATCTCGCTACCACCGAAATTGATAAACTGGAGCAACAAAAAAAGACCCTTCTCGAAGCTCAAAAAGAAATTACCACCAGTATCGAATCAAAGAAGAACTCTCCTGATTCTGATTATGATTCTCTTCCTGCTACTATCGAGATTCGCGGCGCCGCCGGCGGCGACGAAGCCAAAATTTTTGCCCAAGACCTCGAAGAAATGTATACTCGTTTTGCCAACCAATTAGGTTTCAAGGTCGAGATCCTTGATCAAGGAATCATCAAAATTTCTGGCAAACCCACCTCTTCCTGGAAACTAGGACCCTATGCCACCTTCAAATACGAATCCGGCGTTCACCGCGTCCAACGTGTCCCCAAAACCGAGTCCCAGGGGCGCATCCACACCTCTACAGCCACTGTCGCCGTCCTCCCCCAAATCACTTCCAAAGAAATTGATATCAAAGACCAAGATCTGGATTGGGCCTTCTCCCGCGCCGGCGGACCTGGCGGGCAAAACGTCAACAAAGTCAGTACTGCCGTCCGCCTTACCTACGTTCCCACTGGTGATGTCATCGCTGTCCGGGAAGAACGCTACCAACAACGCAACAAAGAAATTGCTCTCGAATTTCTCCGTCAAAAACTCTGGCAGAGAGAACAAGACCAAAAAATGGCCACCCTGGATGCCACCCGGGCCCAAGCCGTCGGCTCCGGCCAGAGATCCGAAAAAATCCGCACCTACAACTACCCCCAAAACCGGGTCACCGATCATCGTATCAACCGTTCCTGGCACGACCTAGACATGGTCATACAAGGCAACCTCAGCAAAATCATCACCGAACTTACTCCTCTTCTTGCTCTTCCAGCTTAATTTTCAAAACTTCTTCCCCAGTCTTCCTCCAAACTCTAACTTCTACCACCTCTCCAACTTTTTTCTTGTTAACAATCGATGCCAATCCTCCCTTCACTTCACTCAACTTCTCCCCATCTACACTCACCACAATATCACCCACTTTTACCCCCCCTGTCTCCGCGCTCGAACCAGGCAAAACCTCCACCACATAAGCCCCTTGCGGCACTTCATTAAGGATCGCCGCATCCTTGCTTATCATCCGGTATCTTACTCCCAACATTGGCCGGCTAAACATTCCCGTATCCGCAAAATTCTTTAGGCTCTCCTTCACCACATCTATCGGCAAAGCAAAACCAACATTCTGTGCATTTCCGGCCACCGCCACATTCACCCCAATCACCTGTCCCGCCGAATTCAGTAATGGCCCACCGGAATTGCCTGGGTTAATCGCCGCGTCTGTCTGGATCACGTTATCCAACTGTTCAAAATCTCTCATCCCGTCTCCCGCCGTTATTCCCCTTCCCAACCCCGAAATTACTCCGGTTGTCACTGTATGCCGAAACTCTCCCAAAGCCGTCCCAATCGCAATCACAAATTGACCCACCTTTAAATTATTCGAACTCCCCAACTCCACCACTTTTAATTTTTCTCCTCCCTCAACCTGCAAAATTGCCAGATCATTCACCGGATCCCGATATGTTTTCTCAACTTTATATTCTTTACCATCCTTATCCACTATTTTGTAACCAACTTTACTCTCACCTACCACATGTTTGTTTGTTACAATCAACCCTCCTTCAACCACAAACCCTGTCCCGATATCTTTAACTACCGTCTCCATTCTCCCCACCCCTCTGTCCATCATCCCAAAGCCAAACATCCCAAACGGATCTACACGTAAAGACTCCACCACCGGCTGTTCTCTCACCACTGTCACCGTCACCACCGACGGCGACGCCTTATCAGCCACATCAATCACCACTCCCTCCTCATTAAGAATTTTCTGCGTTAACAGGCTCCCCTTACCATCAGGCAAACGAAAACCACCCATCCCTTTACCCAAAAAATAATCCAACGGTTTAATCACAAACAACCTATCTGCCAACGCCCCCCCTATCGCACTAAAAAGTATCAAAACCGAAACCCCCACTCCCAACCAAAACTGTTTCAATCTCATCACTCCAGTCTAACTCTTACCCTTCGAAAATTTCAAGTCCCATGCCCTCCTATTAGCCTCCCTAAACCACTCCTCAACCATTTTTTTAAGTTGCGAATCATCACACCCCTCCACCCGCGGCAACGAACCCGGATCCGTCGGCACCACTAACGTTCCCGGAGTCATTCCTGCTATCTCCACCAAATTCCTCTTCACTTTATCCCGATCTCTTTCCGCCATTACCAACAGATCCTTACCATTCACCACCATCGGCAGTCGATACTCCTGTCTTCCGTTCACCAACCTTCCCTCATTGTGTTGTAAATACTGCTCTAGCTTCATCACCAAGTTTTCTCTCTGCTCCGGTCCATAACTTACTTTTTTATCTCCCAAATCAACCAACACTGCCGGCACCTCTCTAGCCATCCCTTCAACTTGAAACTTTACTACTGGTCCCCTCTGATACTCTCTTATTTCTGGCGACATCTCTTACACCAATCTATAGGCCCTAACAATATTTGTCAACTTTGCCCCTTCAATACCTCAATTGCCTTGACCAACTGCTCATCAACCTCAACCTCCCCTTCTTTTTGGGCAACACTCTCTACTACCACATCAGGTTCCAATCCTTCTTTGTGAATATTAACTCCCGAAGGTAACAACCACTTCGCCACTGTTACATGTAAACCGGCGCCGCCGGGTAATTCCTGCGCCTCTTGAACCGTGCCTTTTCCAAATGTATGTTGACCCACCAACTTCACTTTCAGTTGATCTCGCAACGCCCCCGCTAAAATCTCACTTGCCGACGCCGAGCCTTTATTCACCAACACCGTCAGTTTTTTTCCAATCAATCTACCCCGCCTATTCACACTAAAGGTTTCCGTCTTTACTCTACCTTTCTGCTGAACCACCACTCCACTCGAAATAAACTAGATCGGAAGAGCACACGTCTGAAATCCAGTCACGTGAAACGATATCGTATGC
>CAYIUD010000011.1:0-4789 GCA_964366265.1 uncultured Pseudomonadales bacterium
TGATCTCATCAAAAAAAATCACCTCAACCTTGTCTCCTCCGACTTTGACCCGATTCCCGATAAAGTTATTCTTACCACCGCCCACAAGAGTAAAGGTCTTGAATGGCAACATGTTTTCATCATTGGTTGTGTTGATGGCCATTGGGGTAACAAAACTGAACGCAATCTCATCAATCTCTCTAGCAATATCCTCCACTCCGGTCCCAACCACGATCCTTTAGAAGATGAGCGCCGTCTCTTCTATGTTTCCCTAACCAGAGCCAAACAAAATCTCACCATTTCTTACTCTCAAACCACTACTTCCTACAACCGTCTTCGTGAAACTTTACCAAGCATCTTTATCTCTGAACTGCCACCTAAATATCTTGAATTAGCCTCTCCTTCCGTTAATCCCGAACAAATCGATTCTCTTCTCCAAACTCTTCTTACTCCTGCCACTGCCGACATCCTCAACTCAGCAGAAGCCGAACTTATCTCAGCAATTCTCAAGAGTTTTAGACTTTCGGTCACTGCCCTCAACACCTATCTCGAATGTCCTTACAAATTCAAACTCAACAATCTTCTTCGTGTCCCCAAAGCCAAAGAGCCTTATCTTTCTTTTGGCACCGCTGTTCATGCCGCTCTCGAATCTTTCTATAAACATTATCAAACCGAGCATCTCTTTCCGAGCAAAGACCATCTTCTCGCCGTTTTTGAACAAGCTCTAAAAAAAGAAGTCCTCACCGAAGATGACTATCGGGAGCGTCTAAAACAAGGACAAAAAATTCTCTCTGCCTATTACGATCATTATGTAGACGACTTTCGACCCGCCTTAGAAATTGAAAAGTTTTTTGGTTATGGTTTTAGTCCCATTTATCTTGATGATATTCCTCTCGCCGGCAAAATTGACCGCATTGATTGGGTTGATCCTGGTGATCGAACCGTCAAAGTTATTGATTACAAATCTGGTAGGCGTAAAACCAGAGGTCAAATTGAAGGTACCACCCAAGATTCAGACGGTAGTTACAAACGCCAACTAATTTTTTACAAACTCCTTGCTGATCTCGATCAAAAGTTTCCTGCCAAAGTCATCTCCGCCGAACTTGATTTCATCGAATCACCTCATCAGGAAAATAAATCTGGTAAAGAATCTTTCAGCATTACTAACGAAGAAATTGAAGAACTCAAAATCATCATCAAACATTGTATGCAAGAAATCCGTGACCATAAATTTAACCGCACTACCGACTTTTCCGTTTGCACTAACTGTGAGTTTCGAGACCATTGCTGGCCCAAAGGTATTCCTACCATCAAACCCGAACAACTCAAGTTGGTTCCCTAAAACCACTTCACGTAGCACCCTGGATAAGCAACTTCTTCTCCGCCAAATTTCTTCTTAAACAAACTAAATCCTCTCCAACTTTTCTTCGGAAAACGTCCATCATCTATTCCTTCAAAATCCCACCATCTCAGTCCTGCCTTTTTGGCTAACAAAATTCCTTTCCAAACCAATTTATATTGTGCCCCCACTTCTCGCCCCGTTTTATTTGTCCACGCAAAAAAGTAATAAGCAACCTCCTCACTCAATAGAATTACCGTCCCCGCCACCCATTTACCTTCAAACTTAGCCCCCAAGATCCAAATCCTATTTCCAAAGTTTTTTTTCAATAATCCCAAGTCTCTGAATCGAGGAACATAGCCTTTACCTGATTTTCCCCATTCCTTCCAAAAATTTTTAAACTCAATGCTCGTTGCTAGTTTAATCTTTGTAATTTTTAATCGATCTTTCTTTTTTAATTCCTGCCGGACGTCCTTACTCAGATCCATAAACAATCTTTCTTTATCCCTTCCCAAGTCAACAACCAATGTTTTACTGGGCACATAAAATGACTTAGTCAATTTCCAATTTTGTTCAATACAAAATCTTTTTGCCTCTTCGCTTTTCGGTTCCCAAATCGAAAAAATCACCCAATACTTTCTTTTCAAATTTTTTAAGTCCTGAACATCTAGCGCTTCATCAAATCTCTGACACTTCATTACACTAAAGGGGAGCAGTGGCAATCTTCTTATACTTACTAAAACTTTTTTTCTTTTATCATTTTTTATCCCAACCCCCTTGACTATCCAACCCCGACCGACCAAATACTTACCATACTCTCTCGTCTGTCTCAGGTCTATCACTTTTTCTTTAATCGTAAATATCCCCATCGCAATTCATTTCCAATCCGATAAATTGGATAAAACCACCTACTCACCACCAAGTCATAAGTCCCTACAAATTCCACCAATTCTGCTCCAAAACCCATCTTAAATCGATGAAACCCAAACCAGCTATCACCCGGCTTAGGATCAGGTCCTGGTGACCCCCACATGTCAAAAATTTCTGCTCCTTGTTTCTTTCCCCATTTGATCACTGCCCACATCATCGCGTCCGATGGATAAACCTCTCTATACTCACGCGTACTCGCCCCATACGGATAGTAAATTACCCCATTCAAAATAAACACAATCCAACTAACCAGCGTCTTATTCTTATAAACTGCCCTAAACAAATGGGCTATCCCCGCTTCCTTCATCGTCTTGAACATCAACTCGTGATATTTTCTACTATGAGCATAAAATCCCTGTCTCTTCGTTGTCTCTTCAGTCAATTTCCAGTATTCCTCAAAAGCCAACTCGCTATTATCCTCAACCACTTTCACTCCTTGTCTCTCCGCATACCTCACGTTGTACCTAGTTTTGCTCTTCATTCCTTCCATCAGTTCTTCTTCACTTTTGTTCAGATCCAGCCAAAAACTCCACTTTGTAAATAAAGGTCGCCCTGGGAACATCACAAATTTTTTTCCTATCTCATCAATCACCATCTTTTTACCCGCCAAGAGGTTTGGCTCCATCGTCACCATAACCGCCCTTCTGTTTCCTGCTTCTCTCAAAACCGCTTCAACAATCTCATTACTCGGCGGCAATCCTTTTGGCCAATATCCAATTCTCCAAGGCAAATAAGGAATTTTATGAAAAGTCACCTGTGCCGACTCAACCATTGTCTGTTCCCCTTTTTCCTCACGATATCGTCCCAATCTAAACACCTCTATTCCCGTCTTTTCTCGAAATTCTCCCCACGACCAACTCTGTAATGGATGATTCGCCAATTTATCAAATTCCTCCCGCTCCACTTCAACTACTTCCCTAACCATGCCTTTATTCTATATCAAGTTCATATCACCAACTATCCACTTCATCAAAATCATTCACTACCAATTCCTCAACTGCCTGTCTGCTTACCGGTCCCGGCTTGCTCACAGCCTCCCAATCATCCACAATTTTCCAGCCGTTTCCAATTCCTTTCTCCCCACGACGAGAAAATGACGGCACTCTATAACTCACTGTTTCCAATAATCGCTCCGGTATCTCGTTCAAAAACCTGCTTGGAGCACTGCTGTTTCTCTGTCCAAAGTACAATCTTTTTCTGGCATAACTCAAATAAAGTCTAACCTTTGCTCTAGTCATCGCCACATACATCAATCTTCTTTCCTCTTCCAATTGATCTTTGTCCATCAGAGTTCGCGAATGAGGAAACAGCCCTTCTTCCAGTCCAACCACAAACACTTCCTCAAATTCCAATCCTTTGGCCGCATGCATCGTCATCAAAGTCACTCTTCCGGAGTTACTCTCCAATTCAGATTGCGCCTCACTTTGCACCAAAGCTACATTCTCCAAAAATTCGCCCAAGATTGGAAATTCTTTTGCTCCACTCATTAACTCTCGAATGTTATCAATTCTAGCCGCATCCGCCTCATCTTTACGGTCAAACATCTCCAAGTATCCACTCGCTTCTAATACCGCCAACATTAATTCATCCGTTTTTTTCTGATCACCAAGCTTCAAAATCTGATTATTGTTTAGCCACTCTTTAAATCTCTCCATCCTTCTTTTCCCATTTTTCTCAATTCGATTCCAACTTACTTGGTCAAGCGGGTTGGCAATTACTCGCATATATGCCAATACATCCTTAATTTCTTTACGTTCGTAAAATTTTACTCCACCTACTAACACATAGGGTATTCCTGCCTTAATAAATGCTTCCTCAAAAGTTCTCGACTGTGCATTAGTCCGATATAAAATTGCAAATCGATCAAAATCCTCACTTTCTTTGATTCGGTCAACCACAAACCTCGCCTCTTCTCGTTCATCATTTGCTTCAAAAGTCTTAATTTTTTCCCCTTTTTCATTAACCGCCCTAAGCTCCAAAATCGGGTGCCCGGTATTCCGCCCAATTACCCCATACGCCGCATCAAGAATTGTTTGGCTACTTCGATAATTCTGCTCCAATTTTATCTTCACCAATTTGAAGTCATTCTCCAAATAATTCAAATTCCTAAAATCTGCTCCCCGCCAAGAATAAATTGATTGTGAGAAATCTCCCACGACCGTCAAATTATCCCGACCATTCACCAAGAGTTTAGTCATTTGGTATTGCACTTTATTTGTATCCTGATATTCGTCAATCAAAATATATTTAAATTTTTCTGACACTTGTTCCCTAACCTGTGAATTTTGTAACAATCTTGTTGCCAATATCAACAAATCATCAAAATCAACTGCTCCATACTCTCTCAATTTGGCACTATATCTCCTCCAAATTTCCCCTACCTGCCTTTGTATTGGCCCTCGAGCCAACCCCAAATACTCATCCGGCGTGAGCATCTCATTTTTAGCATTACTAATCATCCCCGCCACTACTGCTATTTTTATTGTTTTCTCATCCAAATTCATTTCCTTAAACACCATTTTCAACGCTTCTTTCTTGTCC